>NZ_JBQCGW010000200.1:0-34710 GCF_051955275.1 Pseudobacter sp.
GTAGGTGAAATCAGTCTTCGTATATTCTAAATCCGGACCGGCATCAGTGTTGGCGGCATATTTATCGAGAAAAACAGCAGCTTTATTCACATCCCTTGAATACCAGTAGTAGAACAGCTCATAGTAAGTAGGAGCATAAGCCGGATCAGCAGCAACTGCTTCTTCAAAAGCAGGCAGGAAGAAATCCGGGTTGTTCTGTGTCAGGTAAACTTTGGCGATTTTGTGTTTGGCTGCAGCCAGTTTGCTATCCAGCTGGAAAGCCCTGTTATATGCCTGAACAGCTTCACCACCGTTGATCAGTTTGCGGTACGCGTCGCCCATCAGGATATAGGTCTCAGGATCTTTGAACCCTTTCACCTGTGTAGCCTGTGTGAGTTTTTCGATGGCGTAGTTTGCATCACCGGGTTTGGCATTGATATTAGCTCTTGCAATTGCATTGAGCACATCGATGTCCTTTCCTTTGGTGAGGGTCATCGCCATTTCAAAACGCTGACGCGCATCGTTCGTCTTGCCTTCCATCAGTTCAATCTGACCGATGCCGGCAAGGACCAGCGGAGCGCTGCCGTTCTGTTGTAATAATTTCTGGTACAGATTTTTTGCTCCCACAGAATCTCTCTGTGCAAGCAGGGTTTGCCCCAACCAATAAACAGCATCGATGTTATTGGGATTGGCGGACAGCACACTCTCCAGCGCATCTTTAGCACTTTTATATCGTTCGTAGTAATAGAACTTTTTGCCCTGTTCTACATTCTGGGCAAAAAGCAGAGTGCTTCCCATGACAAACGCTACTAATAAACTAAGGGATCGTTTCATCATTGTCACTTGCTGTTTTGAAATGAATGTTTGTGTTGTGTATCTGAAAAATAAATTATTCCAAATTCGTTTTCCTGACCTCGAAACTCATGCGTGCCGGCCAGAGGTACGCCCTGCTGAAAATCCTTTGTCCTTTTTCATAGATGAGGAAATTCGTGAATCCGTTTCCTAATCCATCATAATTTTCTTTTAAAACGTACCAGAGGGTCCGGATCATCGGGTACCTGTTGGTAGCGATATTATACTGTACAGGATCAACATACGTGCCATTACATCCTCTGCATTCAATTTGAGCGATTTTAACTTTTTTAAGGAAGCTGAGTTGGGTACTATCTTCCCTATTCCCGACCCAGCTAACCCCTACCAGCCCGATGGCATCCGTATTATTAGATACGTAATCTATCACCGCTTCGCTGCTGGTGGCGGCAACAACATTTTTCCCCCGGGGCTGCCCCTTCAGCAGGGAGTCCGTTAGGAAACGCACTGTTGAAGTACTGTTGGTACCGTCCAGCAATACCTTGTATTTGTAACCGCTGATACCCTTTGCCATGCCACGGATATCCTGCATGGTAAAGAGGCTGTCCTTGCTTTTGCTGTTCACCAGTACGGCGATGGCATCAAATGCCAGGGGACCCCAGCCTGGTTTATACGTGTAACGCTCGGTCAGCGTTTTAGCTTCCGCTTCCGTAAGACCGCGTGTTACGATCACCATGCGGATACTGTCCACATTCAGATCACGCAGACAGTCCGCTTCCGGTTTGTAATGCACAACGATATGAGCATTCGGGTTCTGTGATTCAAAGACCTGGATCTGCGAATCGATCACCGGCTTGAAGCTCTCATCCACACTGATATGTATCGTTCCTGATGTTGTGGTATCGCCATTTCCTTTTTTAACCTCACCACTCTGGCATGCACTCATCAGCATGATCAACACGGCCAATACCAGATACATCATCCTGTTCAGATATTGAAGGAATTGTATTTTCATCTGTTTTCTAAGGCTATTGATAATAATTTTTTCTGATGCCCCTGTAGATACGGAAACCGCCGTACAGCAAGCACAATCCACCGAATATGTAGGAAAAAGGCGCAGGTGGAAACTCCAGAGCGAAACCAAGTTGCTGGCTGAAGGCCAGGATCAATCCGATCACCGCATAAATAAAACCCATTCCAATATCCATTACTGATCTGCGCGTGATGTACGCCTTCATTTTTTTATCGTCCAAATCTGTTGCCATCCTTAAATATATGGGTTCGGGCAAGATAAGAAATTACCAGCAAACCAAGCTTTCAATTGTTAATTTACTCAAAATTTAATCGACACCTGAAATTTCACTTTCGTTGCACCTTATTCCTTACTGATCAGTCACTTCGAATATGATCGGAATACTGAAATACACTGCAACGGGTTTTCCATTCCGCGATCCGGGTACTCACTTCGGCATCTTCTTCATAACCCCTCCGGATCCCCGTTTTATACTCCTCATCAGCCGTTCCGGGGAACTGAACATCCGTTAGTTTTCCGAGGTTCCTATCACCGATTTAACCGGTACCCTTACCCGCTGACCGCCTTCTGTTTTATCTTCGCGCACCCGCAGATATTTATCACCGGCGTTACATTTTTTGATGGTGGCCTCCGGCGGCTGAGGCTTGCCCTTCAGCACAACGTGCCTTACACCTATGATGCAGCACCTCAATGGTTTCCATACAAGGCAAAATCCATCACTTCAGTTTGCATTTCGCAAACGTCTGCGATCCGTGCAGTATCTTTGCCGCCATGAAGATCCTGATGGTTTGTCTGGGAAATATCTGCCGCAGCCCGCTGGCAGAAGGCATTCTGCAACAGAAAGTGCAGGAGGCCGGTCTCGGCTGGACCGTCCACAGCGCCGGCACCAACGGCTATCATACCGGTGAAGCACCGCATCATCTCAGCCAGAAAGTGGCAAAACTCAATGGCATCGATATCAGCTGCCAGCGCTCCCGGAGATTTATCCCCGGTGATTTCCAGGAATATGATAGGATCTATGCCCTGGCGGGCGATGTACTCCGCGAGATCAGGCGGATGGCCGGCAAGCATTACGATGCCTCCAAAGTACAGCTGCTGATGGATGCGCTGCATCCCGGCAAATCCCTGGACGTTCCCGATCCCTGGTATGGACCGGAGCCAGGCTATCACCAAGTTTTTGCCATGATCAGTGATGCCTGTGATCAGATCATTCAACAGTACGCACCCTTTCAACGCAACCAGTAACAAAGCAACAATGACAAAACCTTCACTCCCGCAGGGGACAAGAGATTTCGGACCGGAAGTAGTTCGCAAAAGACAATATATTCTCAATACCATCCGCAACGTATTTGAACTGTACGGCTTTCAGCCATTGGAAACTCCCGCCATGGAAAACATGGAAACACTCATGGGCAAATACGGCGAGGAAGGAGATAAACTGATCTTCAAGATCCTCAATAACGGATTGAGCGATCCGAAAAATACAGAGAAAGCCCGCACTGCTTTTGAAAAAGTACTGCAGGGTAAAAACGATAAAGACCTCACAGAGCGCGCCCTGAAATATGATCTCACCATCCCTTTCGCGCGCTATGTGGCCATGAACCACAACACACTCACGTTCCCGTTCAAACGCTACCAGATCCAGCCAGTATGGCGGGCAGACAGGCCCCAGCGCGGACGCTATCGCGAGTTCACGCAATGTGACGCCGATGTGGTTGGCAGCAAGGCCCTGCTCAATGAAGTGGAACTGGTGAATATCTATCATACTGTTTTCATGGATCTCGGTCTCAAAGGGTACGAGCTCCGTATCAACAGCCGCAAAATCCTGACGGCCCTGGCAGAACGCTGTGGAGGCGCAGACCAGATGATCAATATCACCATAGCCATCGATAAGCTCGACAAGATCGGACTGGACAAAGTAAAGGAAGAACTGACCGATCGTGGACTGAACAATGATCAGATAGCTATCATCGAACAATACCTGAAGATCGATGGCAGCAATGAAGCCAAGCTTACCGCCATCGCAGCACTGCTGAAAGACACAACAGCCGCAGCCGAAGGTATCGCAGAACTGCGCACAGTAACGGAAGCGGCCAACCGGAAAGAGCTGATCATCGATTTCACACTCGCACGCGGCCTGAACTATTATACCGGCATTATTTTCGAAGCCAAGGCGCCTGCACAGGTGAAGATGGGCAGCATTGGCGGCGGCGGCCGCTATGACGACCTTACCGGTCTCTTCGGCGTTCCCAATATCCCAGGTGTTGGTATCAGTTTTGGTGTAGACAGGATCTATGATGTACTGGAAGAGATGAACCATTTCCCGCCCGATGTTCAGGTTGGCACCCAGGTGCTGCTCTTCAACCTCGGAGAAGCGGAAAGCAAGGCTGCCTACCAGCTGATGCAGGAACTGCGCGCCGCAGGCGTACGCAGTGAGCTCTTCCACGAGAACACAAAATTCGATAAGCAGTTCAAATATGCCGAGAAAAAAGGCATTCCATTTGCCATCATCATCGGTTCACAGGAACTGGCATCCGGAGAAGTGGTGATCAAAGACCTTCGCAAAGGCTCGCAGATCAAAACCACCATGGCAGACGCTGCCTGTTACGTATTCGGATAACCGAAAAATATATTTCCATAAAAAAACGCAGCGTATAGTTATGCTGCGTTTTTTTTATTCATTGAAATATTTACTCAACCGAAGATCTGCCGGAGATGATGCTCCATATGATCCGCATAATCATCGATCCACCAGCCAAGCGTTTTCACTTCACCATTGGGAATGATCACCTGGTACCGGAGCTTTTCAGCGGGAATATTTGCGAGCACGTACAGGATCTGCTGATTCACCCCCACCCACATCTGCAGAATATGATCGAAGGGCAGTTGCTGGTATGCATTGATCCGAACAAGATCATCCTGCTGATAAGGACTGATCCGGTAGGGTTGCGGAAGATACTGCACATCGGTAAAACGTTTAAGATTGTTAATGGCAGAGTCCACCAGGTGTCCGAGAATTTCAAGCTTTGACCATCGCTCCGGATCGGGCTTTGCCAGCCATTCATCAAGCTCGAGATCCCTTACTCTTACCGGCATGTCCAGCACATGACTGGTGAGCCGTGTAATTGCTGTGGCAACAGCTGGTGTGAGTAATCCTTCCTGCATAACAACATTTTTTTAGGACTAACAATTTACTGAAAATACATGTGGTTCTTACATTGAAATTATTATGCCAGAAAAAAAGGACGCTGTCTGCACAGCGTCCCTTCTTATTGCGGGTAAGTTATTTCTACACTTTCTCATAAATGATGGCAGCTCCCTGCCCTACTCCCACACACATGCTGGCGAGGCCGTAACGCATGTCCCTGCGTTGCATTTCATGCACCAGGGTAGTAGTGATGCGCACACCACTGCAACCCAGTGGATGACCGATGGCAATGGCACCTCCGTTTACATTCACCTTGCTGGTATCCAGTCCCAGATCACGGATACAGGCCAGGGCCTGTGACGCAAATGCCTCATTCAACTCCACCAGATCAAGATCCTTAACCGTCAATCCTGCACGCTGCAGGGCTTTCTGCGAAGCAGGCACAGGACCGATGCCCATGATGCTGGGATCCACACCCGCAACGCCCATTGAAACGATCCGTGCCATCGGTGTCAGATTGTATTTCTTCAGCGCATCCTCACTGGCCAGCAGCACAGCGGCCGCGCCGTCATTGATACCGGAAGAGTTACCTGCGGTCACCGTTCCATCCTTTGCGAAAGCGGGACGAAGGGTTTGCAGTTTCTCCAGTGTTGATCTGCGGGGATGTTCATCTGTTTCAAAGAGGATCTTCTCGTTCTTGCCGCCGAGCACTTCCACACCTGCGATCTCGATGGGCCAGATGCCGCGGTCGAGGGCTGCGAAATATTTTTCCTGGCTGGCCATGGCAAAGGCATCCTGCTCTTCCCGACTTATCTTCCATTGCCTGGCAACATTCTCCGCAGTTTCACCCATGGAGTAAGGATGGTGCATCTCTGCCAGTTTCTTATTGGTAAAACGCCACCCGATGGTGGTATCAAATACTTCGGTATTGCGGCTCCAGGCGCCGGATGATTTGGCCATTACAAAAGGAGCCCTGGTCATGCTTTCCACACCGCTTGCCAGGTAAAGTTCACCATCGCCACACATGATGCCGCGGGCAGCATCCATGATAGCCTGCAGTCCCGACGCGCATAACCTGTTCACCGTGTTGCCGCCAACAGATACGGGTAAACCGGCCAGCAGCGCCGCCATACGGGCCACATCACGATTGTCTTCCCCCGCCTGGTTGGCGTCTCCTGCAATCACATCTTCAATGGCATTCAGGTCCATATCCGGATTACGCTGGATGAGGGTTCTGAGCACATGGGCCAGGAGGTCGTCAGGCCTGATGCTACTGAGTGCGCCACCATATTTTCCGATAGGCGTTCTCACTGCATCAACGATATATACTTTCTTCATATAGCAAATTAAGGCAGCAAATATAGCGGATTGCCCCATCACCAGATACAGACCCCGCGTTACCAAAAACAATGCTACCTTTGCAGGATGGCAAACAATGGGAAGAAGAACATAAGGCACTTGAGCCTCAGTGAGTTGGAGCATTATTTCGCTCAAATGGGCGAAAAGAAATTCCGTACAAAGCAGGTTTACGAATGGCTTTGGACCAAACATGCACACAGCTTTGAGGCCATGACCAATATCAGCAAGGAGCTTCGCGCAAAGCTTGCTGAGAACTTCTCCCTGCCCGCCCTCAGCGTGGGCGCCACCCAGTATTCTGCCGATGGGACTGTAAAATCCCGCTTCACAACCGTTGACCATCATGCCGTTGAAGGTGTTCTGATTCCCACCGATGAGCGCAAGACTGCCTGCGTGAGTTCGCAGATCGGATGCTCCCTCAGTTGTAAATTCTGCGCTACCGGTTATATGGACCGCAAGCGTAACCTGGATTTTGATGAGATCTATGATGAAGTGGTGCTCATCAACCAGCAGTCTGAGCGCGTGTACAACAAGAAGCTCACCAATATCGTGTTCATGGGTATGGGCGAACCGCTCCTCAATTACAAGAACGTACTTAAAGCAATCGAAAAGATAACAGACCCGGAAGGTGGACTGGCCATGAGCCCCCGCCGCATTACGGTATCAACTGCCGGTGTGGCCAAAATGATCCGGCAGTTGGGTGATGACCAGGTACGCTTCAAGCTTGCATTAAGCCTGCATGCCGCCAATGATAATAAAAGGAATGAGATCATGCCCATCAATGAGACCAACAATATCAAGGTGCTTATCGATGCCATGAACCATTTCTACAAACAGACCGGCAACGAGATCACTTTCGAATACATCCTATTCAGGGATTTCAATGATTCCATCAAAGATGCTGACGAGCTCATCAAGATCTACAGGCAGGTGCCTGCAGACCTGGTGAATATCATTGAATACAACCCCATCGACAAGGCCCTTTTCAGCAAGCCCGATGAAAAAACAGTGGAATCATTCATGAATTACCTGGAGAAACATCGCGTGAATGCAAGACTGCGTCGCAGCCGTGGTAAGGATATCGATGCAGCATGCGGGCAGCTCGCCAATAAGGAGGCTGAAGTAGGTTAATATCATTCTCTCTATATTTTACTAATTACTGTTGAAAAACAGCAATGCATTATTATGAAAAAGCAACCACAGGGTTTTAAGAAATTCATCCAGACGGAAGAAAAAGGATCCCAGAAAAAAGAGCGCATCCGCCAGGAAAAGAAAGCCATGCGTAAAGAAACGCAGGAATACTTCGCCAAAAAGAAAGAAGAAGCCAAAGCCGCCCGGGCCACCGGCAACACCGCTGGCAATACCAAAAGCAAATGGGGCAACCGCGGCAATGAAGGCGCCGACAGGATCGAGAAAAAGAAACAAGCCAGAGCGGAAGAAAACCAGGAACGCGGAGAACGTTCGTTCAAAGGAAAAGAACGCGGAAGCCGTCCTTCCAAAAGCAATGCCCGCGGAGGTTTCAAGAAAAGCAAAGGGCTCGGACCACGCGCCTTCAAAAAGGCCGGAGGTTACAAGGGAGCCATGGAACGTGAAGCCGCGAGAGCGGAAAAGAAAACTGACAACAAAGGTTACCGCAAAAATGAGGAAGGCGCCGGCAGCAGTTCCAAACCGGTCCGCTTCAGCAAAACCGACAAGCCAGCTTATAATAAAACAGAGAAGCCCGCTTTCAATAAACCCGGCAAACCTGCATTCAGCAAATCAGATAAACCTGCTTTCAATAAATCAGAAAAGCCCTCTTTCAGCAAATCTGAAAAACCGGTTATCAAAAAGGATGAAAAATCTGCACGTGGTTCCTTTGCTACAAGGATCGAAGGCGCAGGACCTGTTGCCCGTAAAGGTGAAAATCCTGTAAAAGTAGTATCCAAATCCAAAGGAGACAAAAACACAGAGGAGAAAGAAGCACCTGTTTCCGCAGCCAGCAACGGCACCATGCCTGTCAACAAATTCATTGCGCATGCAGGTGTTTGCTCCAGAAGGGATGCAGCTGAAGTTGTGAAGTCAGGTAAGGTGGTAGTGAATGGGAAAGTGGTGACTGAACCAGGTTTCAAAGTAACCACCAAAGACGAAGTGAAAGTGAATGGCAAACAGGTTGCTGTAAGAAGGAATCTCGTGTACATTCTGCTCAATAAGCCTAAAGATTATATCACCACTACTGAAGATCCCCAGGGCCGCAAGACCGTGCTGGATATCGTTCGCAACGCCACTACAGAGCGCGTGTATCCTATCGGCAGACTGGACCGCAACACCACAGGCGTACTCCTGCTGACCAATGACGGAGAGCTGGCGCAGAAATTATCGCACCCCAGCTACGAGATCAGAAAGATCTATGAAGTAACACTGGATAAGCCACTGGTGAAGAAAGATTTTGACGCCATCATGGGTGGTATCAAACTGGAAGACGGACTCATCCAACCCGATGCACTCGCTTATGCCGATTCAAAGGATAAAGCGATCATCGGCATCGAAATCCATAGTGGACGCAACCGCATCGTGCGCCGCATCTTCGAATCTTTAGGATACGATGTGCGCAACCTCGATCGCGTGATGTATGCCAATCTCACCAAGAAAAATGTAGACCGCGGCAAATGGAGATTGCTCTCTGAAAAAGAAGTACGCCTCCTGAAGTACCTGAACGCTTCTTACACCAACAAAAACAAACCTGCACGCCGTGGCTAAATTTGAACTGGACATTATTGAAGAGAACGACCATTTCATTGCTATCAATAAGCCCGCAGGTTTGCTCAGCATACCGGACCGCGAAGGAAAAGAGATCAACCTCAAACATATCCTGCGTGAGAAATACGGGAATATTTTCGTTGTACACCGTCTCGACCGCGATACCAGCGGCGTGATCATCTTTGCTAAAGATGAAGAGGCACACCAGTTCCTCTCCATTGCCTTTGAAGACAGAACTGTTGAGAAATTTTACCAGGGCATCGTAACAGGTACCCTGCCTGCTTCCAAAGGCACCATCGATCAGCCCATTGCCGAGAACATGGCCAAAAGAGGAGAAATGCTGATCCATAAAAGAGGTAAACAGAGTATCACCGATTATGAGGTGGAAGAAGCATTCGGAAAATTCACTCTGGTAAGATATCAGATCCATACAGGCCGTACCCACCAGATCCGCGTGCACATGCAGTTCCTGGGCAATCCGCTTGCCTGCGACCCATTGTATGGAGACGGCAAACCTGTTTTGATCTCATCTATCAAAAAAGATTACAAACTCAGTAAGAACGAGCTGGATGAACGGCCGATCCTCAACAGGGTTGCCCTGCATGCCGCAGAATTACGGTTCAAATCCCCTAACGGTACTCCTTATGTGCTGAAGGCGGAAATGCCGAAGGATATGCGGGCCTTGCTGCAGCAACTTCGCAAGAGAGTAAAATAAATTTAATTTCGTTATGCCAGTCGCTCGCGTCCCCGCGAGCGACTTCTATTTGCTCGTCTCTGGCGAGTTCAGCGTTCGCCCGAGGCGAACAAATATTGCTCACTCGCCAGAGGCGAGCGAGTGGTCTCCGATTGTTAGTAACAAATCCTATTTCTTATACACCGTTCCATCCTTCATCACAAAGATCACTTTCTCCATCACTTTCACATCCTTTACCGGATCGCCATCCACGGCAATGATATCAGCCAGTTTACCTTTCTCGATACTGCCCAGCTGATCAGTCACACCAATCAGATCAGCTGCACTGACCGTTGCAGCCTGTATTGCTTTGATCACAGGCATTCCTACTTCCGTCATGTACACAAACTCCATCCAGTTCCTGCCATGCGCGTACACACCGGCATCCGTGCCGAATGCGATCTTCACTCCTTCTTTATATGCTTTTGCAAAAGTGCTCTGGATCTTCGGACCGATAGCCAGGGCTTTGGGCGTTACCAGTTCAGGATAATAACCTGGCTTCTTTGCAGAGTCAGCCACTGATTTACCGGCAATGATGGTTGGTACGAAATAAGTTCCGTGCTGCTTCATCAGCGCAATCACTTCATCGTCCATAAAAGTTCCATGCTCGATGCTGTTGACTCCTGCACGCACGGCACGTTTCATAGCTTCAGCACCATGACAGTGGGCAGCTACTCTGAATCCATAATCCTTCGCTGTTTCTACGATCGCTTTTACTTCATCTTCCGTGAATTGTGGGTTCTCGCCGCTTTTAGCAACGCTCAACACACCACCTGATGCTGTTATCTTGATAAGATCGGAACCGTCCTTATATCGCTGGCGGACTGCCTTGCGGCATTCGTCTGCCCCATTGGCTACCCCTGCTGCCGGACCAGGATCACCCTGGAGGTCTTTCCGGTAACCATTGGTGGGATCTGCATGCCCGCCTGTAGTGGCAATGCTCTTACCTGCAGTGAATACCCTTGGGCCAACGATCAGTTTTTTATTGATGGCATTGCGGAGGGCTATATTTACCCCGCTGCCACCCAGGTCACGCACGGATGTGAAACCCGCCATCAGTGTACGGTTGCTGAACACTACCGATTGAAATGCATAATCAGCAGGGTTCTGCGTAAATGCTTCCAGGTAACGGTTGGGATTGGTTTCATGTTCCATATGAACATGGCAATCTATCAAACCAGGCATCACCGTGGCGCGTTTCAGGTCTATCAGTTTATCGGAGGACCCGGCACTGATATAACCCGCCTGCATATCCGAAATCTTATTTCCTTCAATGATGATACTTTGCTCTGTCAGTACCACACCCTTGTTTACATCTATTAGTTTGCCGCAATGGAGGATGGTTCGCTGAGCTGCCAGCAGCCCGGGCAGGAACAGCAGGAAAAGAAATATTGACGTTCTCATGTAACAGCTGGATTTGATTGATCCTTTAAGATACTAATTGGATCGGCAAATTCTAAACCTGTTAAACAAAAATCCCCTGTCTTCCGGACAGGGGACCAATTATTCCAACTGCGGTATTTACGCCAGTCTGTTGTTATGGTATCAGCATTCTATGACCATTACAGGTTAGGCTGAGGCGTAAAACGCAGGTAAGGTTTTACTACATCCACTCCTTTGGGGAATTTTTTGATGGCATCTTCAGTAGATACTGCAGGCACCACAATCACATTCTCGCCATGCTTCCAGTCGGCCGGAGTGGCTACACTGTAGTTGGCAGTCAGTTGCAGTGAATCCACTACACGCAGTACTTCATAGAAGTTCCTACCGGTAGAAGCAGGGTAAGTGATCATCAGTTTCACTTTCTTGTCTGGCCCGATCACAAACAGTGAACGCACCGTGAAAGTTTCAGAAGCATTGGGGTGGATCATATCATAGAGGCCGGCCACAGTGCGGTCTTCGTCCGCAATGATAGGGAAGCCAACGTTACAGTTCTGTGTTTCGTTGATATCCTTTACCCAGCCATGGTGTTTGTCGAGCCCGTCAACACTTACTGCCAGCACTTTTACATTACGCTTCGCAAATTCGTCCTGCAGCAGGGCAGTCTTACCCAGTTCTGTTGTACAAACGGGAGTATAGTCGGCGGGGTGAGAAAAGAGGATGCCCCAGCCATTGCCAAGGAACTCATAGAAATCGATATCCCCGGCTGTAGTCTTAGCCTGGAAATTGGGAGCAATATCTCCTAATCGTAAGCTCATAATTCAAACATTTATGGTTATTAAAATGTGTTAGCAGAAGGGTAACGAAGATACTAATATCCTACTGAAAAAGTAGACTAATTTGTTAATTTGCTGTAACTGTCTCCCATGGCTTATTCCGGGCGGCCAGGCAGGTGCGGGTCAGGGGGCTGGTTCTTGCTGCCACTGGTTCCGGTAGCTTTGGAAATGGCATTCTTTCCGAACCGGTTCTTCACGTCGTCGATTGCTTTGTAAAGTTCGGTTTTCCGCTCCACATTACTGAAAAGATTGGTCTGTACAGCTTCGTTGGTGAGCTCGCTCAGGCGAACACCCAGCAGGCGCACCGGCGTGCCTTTGCGCCACAGCTTATGAAAGAGGTCACGGGCCTGGGGAAGCAGCTCATCGTCATAAAAAGTATAGTCGATGCTGGTCTGCCGGCTGGTGGTTTCAAAATCCGGGTACCTGATCTTCACGGTGATGCAGCCGGCCATTTTGTTATCCTGCCTGAGTTCGTAGGCTACCCGCTCGGTCATATGCACCAGTTCGGTTTCGAGGCGGGTGACATCTGTGATATTTTCTTCAAATGTATTTTCGGTGGAAATGGATTTTGCCTCGTGATACGGCGTTACCTCCCCATTGTGGAGGCCCTGTGATTTTCTCCAGAGATCCCCGCCATACTTCCCGAAACGCTTCTCCAGCAGCTCTATGGGTTGCTCACTGAGGTCTTTGATGGTGGTGATGCCCATGGCCTGTAAAGACTGCCAGGTCTGTTTACCCACACCATGGATCTTATTCACCTGGAGTGGGGCCAGGAAATCCTTTTCCCGCCCGAAGGGTATAAAAAGATAACCGTTGGGCTTCGCGGCGTCCGTGGCGATCTTGGCGATCATTTTATTGCCGCCCAGTCCGAAGGAAATGGGCAGGCCGGTCTTGTCTATGATCTCCTGCCGCAGGTCGATGGTCCACTGGTAGGGTTGGAAGTATTTGTCCATCCCCGTCAGGTCAAGGTAGAACTCATCGATACTGGCCTTCTCAAAGAGCGGGGCTTTTTCCGCGATGATATTGGTGACTATCCTGGAATACTTGCTGTATTCCCCCCGATGCCCTTTCACTACGGTGGCATGCGGACAAAGGCGCATGGCCGTTTTCATGGGCATGGCGGAGTGGATCCCGAATTTCCGGGCCTCATAGGAACAGGCAGCCACCACTCCCCGCTCCCGGCCGCCCACCAGGATGGGCTTACCCTTGAGGGAGGGATCCAGGAGACATTCCACAGAAACGAAGAAGGCATCCAGGTCAAAGTGCGCTATGATCCTTTGAGGGGTATTTGACATTTCATATGCAAGTTACGCAATAGTGAAATGTTTATTTTTGCCGGGTTGGAAAACAGTATTGAAATACTCAGGCATTACATCCAGGCCGTTCAGCCCCTGCCGGATGAAGTGTGGGAAGCATTCTCACAGATCTGGCAACCTGTTGAATACAAGCGGAAGACCGTACTCACTGCTGCAGGCGAAACTGAACGCCACCTGTACTTTGTACTGGAAGGCGTACAACGGGCTTTTCATGTGGACGATCATCATCCTGATGCCACCATCGTATTCACCTATCCGCACTCTTTTTCTGGAGTGGCGGATTCCTTTCTAACGCAGATGCCCAGCCGCTTTTTCTTTGAAACCCTCACCAGCAGCAAACTGCTACGCACATCCTATCAGCAGGTGAAAGCGCTTGCGGACAAGCATCCGGAGCTGATGGCATGGGTGATGAAGGCCACGGCCTTTGCGCTGGCCGGTGTTCTGGAGCGGCAGGTGGAATTGCTGAAGTTCAGCGCTGAGGAGAAATTTCGCATCCTGCTGAAACGAAGCCCGCATGTATTGCAGATGATCCCCCACAAATACCTGGCTTCTTATCTGGGGATTGATGCGAGCACTTTCAGCAAGTTGTTGTCTTCCGTGCGGATCGAATGATACGCTATCAGGTTCAGTCGCTCGCGTCCCGCGAGTGACATATATTCCGTCGCCTCCGGCGACACGGCGTTTGCCAGAGGCGAACAAATATGCCCCACTCGCCGGAGGCGAGCGGTTGGCTCTCCGATAATTCAAAAATCCTGGTGTCTGCCAAGATTTATCTTCCACCCCTCTTCTAGCTTTGTGTTCAAATAAGAGACAATGAAAAAACTGAACAGCAACAATCTTCTTGAACTCCTGGAAAACGATACCCGCCAGATCATCCTCACCCTGCGTCAACTGCAACAGCAGGACCCTGAGCTCCTTCAGAAAAGTCCTGCAACCGGTAAATGGAGCGTGGTGCAGGTGATAGAACATTTGAATACATATGGCCGTTATTATCTTCCCCTGATCCGAAAAGCAATTGCTGAATCAAAGCATACCTATGAGCCTTCCTATACACCCGGCTGGCTTGGCAACTATTTTGTCAATTCCATGCTGCCCGCCCAAAACGGAACCATCAAAAACAAAATGAAGGCATTCAAAAACCATATCCCGTCTCCTGACATGGATAGTCACACCGTTCTGAGTGAGTTTCTGAAACAGGAGGAAGAGTTGCTGCAGTTGTTATCCAAAGCGAAATCCGTCAATCTCGGTAAGATCCGGATTCCCATCTCCATTGCAGCTTTTATCAAACTTAAGCTGGGCGACACATTCCGCTTCTTTATCGCACATCACCAAAGGCATTTTGTACAGATCAGCAATACACTGGCTGCCTTATCGCACCCGTCATCCTGATTCAGCAATAATGTGAGCACAATCTAGCGGAAGATATCGAGGAGGCCATCGGGCAGCTCCACATGCAGTTCTTTCTTCTTCTTGTCTACTTTCAACAGGGTTTGCGGGTGCATGGGAATGAGGGCTTCCTTGCCATCGAGATCGATGCGGCAGAGGATCTGGTGCGGTTGTTCGATCACTTCCAGTACTTCGCCGATATCGGTGCCATTATCGATGATATGGAATCCGAGGTAAGAGATGGGGGCTGTTTTGTTGGTGAATTGCTGCACGGTGGCTTCGGGTAGCCATACCTGTTTCTGGAGCAGGGTGCGTGCCTGTTCGGGGGAGTTGATGCCTTCCAGTTTGATGTAAAGCTCGGAGTCGTTCTTTACGCGGGCTTCCTCCACGAAATACGGAAGGAGTTCGTCGCGTTTGATCTCTATGAAGATGGCCTGAACGCCTTTCAAGGCTGTTTTCTGGCCGAGGTGATGCACAACCACCAGTTCGCCTTTCACGCCAAAGGTGGCGGCTAATTTTCCTATACTGTTATAATTGGTCATAGTGTACTGCTGCAAGTTACTGAGTAGTCACAAAAAATCCCGGTGAAAGATTCACCGGGATTTAATAGCTTGATTCCATGAGCTAATTAAGACTCGCTTCTCCTTGGTCCGGTGGGAGCCATCGGACGGCGGGGGCGGCGATCTCTGGCATTAGCCTCCTGGCGCTTTTTCAGTTGCGCTTCGTGCTCTGAATGCCAAACCTGGAATTTCTCCATAGCAGCAGCATCATCGAACAGTCCGAGCTTAACTCCACGCAGCAGGTGTTTCAGGTAAAGCACTCCCTTAAAGGAAAGGATCCTGCGTACAGTATCTGTAGGCTGAGCACCTTTGTGCAGCCAGTCAAGTGCTTTCTGGCGATCCAGTTGCACACTTGCAGGAACAGTAAGAGGATTGTAAGTACCCAGCTTCTGAATGAATTTACCATCTCTGGGCGAGCGGGCGTCGGCCACTACGATGAAATAGAATGGTCTTTTTTTAGACCCATGTCGTTGCAGTCTGATTTTTACTGGCATTTTAAATAGAAATTTAAATGCGTGAACAAATAGGGTTACAATTTAAAAAATGTCAAGGATTGCAAAGGTAACAATCGCTCTGACTTTGCCAAATTTAATACAAAATGGATAGAAAAAACAGGCTCTGATAAAAATTTAATAGTAAGCCGGAAATCAACGGCGGCCCAGTCCTCCCATGCGGCCCATGGGCATTTTATTCATCATTTTCATCATGCTTTTCATCTGCTCGAACTGCTTCAGAAAACCATTCAGTTCTTCCATGTTTTTGCCTGCTCCTTTAGCTATGCGTTGCTTGCGCTTTGCATCCAGTATTTCAGGATTTGCACGCTCTTCAGGAGTCATGCTGTTGATAAGGGCTTCGATGCCTTTGAAGGCGTCATCGGAGATATCGATGTCCTTCACAGCCTTACCTACCCCGGGGATCATGCCTAACAGGTCCTTGATATTACCCATTTTCTTAATCTGTTCCAGCTGGGTTTTAAAGTCAGACAGGTCAAACTGGTTCTTTCTGATCTTCTTTTCCAGTTTTTTAGCCTGTTCTTCATCAAACTGGGCCTGTGCTTTTTCCACCAGGGTGGTGATATCACCCATGCCCAGGATACGTTGAGCCATACGCTCGGGGTAGAACACATCCAGGGTATCCATCTTTTCGCCGCTGCTCACAAACTTGATAGGCTTGTTCACGGTATACTTGATGGAAAGGGCGGCACCACCGCGTGTATCACCGTCTAACTTGGTGAGTACCACGCCGGTAAAATCAAGGCGGTCATTGAAGGCCTTTGCGGTATTAACGGCATCCTGGCCGGTCATGGAGTCAACCACGAACAGGATCTCGTTGGGTTTTACCGCACCTTTCACATTGGCCACCTCGGTCATCATCTGCTCGTCAACGGCCAGACGGCCGGCGGTATCGATGATGATCACGTTCTTATTCTTGCTTTTAGCTTCTTTTACAGCGTTTTCAGCGATGGACACGGCATTCTTGTTCTCAGGCTCACTGTACACGTCTATACCGATCTGTTCGCCCAGTACCTTCAGCTGGTCGATGGCCGCAGGGCGGTAGATATCCGCCGCCACAAGCATGGGGCTGAGGCCCTTCCTGGTTTTGAGGTAGTTGGCCAGCTTGGCGCTGAATGTGGTTTTACCGGAACCCTGCAGACCCGCAATGAGGATGACAGCCGGGTTGCCCTTCGACTGCAGCTCGCTTTCCGTGCCGCCCATCAGGGATACCAGCTCATCCTTCACGATCTTCACCATCAGCTGACCGGGGCTTACCGCCGTGATCACTTTCTGGCCCATGGCCTCATCCTTGATCTTGTCCGTAAACTCTTTGGCAATCTTGTAGTTTACGTCGGCATCCACCAGTGCACGGCGTATGTCCTTCACCGTGGCAGCGATATTCAATTCGGTGATCCTGCCTTCACCCTTAATCTGTTTAAAGGCCGATTCTAACCGTTCTGTAAGATTCTGGAACATATGTTTTTTCAGTTTTCTAAAAAGGAATCGCGGGGCCTCCTATCCTATCAGGGACAGTACAGACCCCGCAATGACTTAATTTCAGCGGGCAAATTTACAGTAAGATTATGAAGAGTAAAGTTTCTTTCGGGTAATTACTTTTTTAAAGATTAAACGCCCAGGTAGCTGCGGAGAGCTCTGGAGCGGGAATTGGTCCGCAACTTGGTGATTGCCTTGTCTTTGATCTGCCTCACGCGTTCGCGGGTAAGGTTGAATTTGTCTCCGATATCCTCCAGGCTCATCGGGTGGTCTACCCCCAGGCCGAAGAAATAACAGATCACCTCTTTCTGGCGCTCGGTGAGCATCTTCATAGACCGCTCGATCTCCTGCTTGAGGCTTTCCCGGTGCTCGATATTGGTATTGGCATACTCGGCATTGGGATTCTCCAGCACGTCTACCAGGGTATTGTCTTCCCCTTCAGACATTGGCGAATCCATGCTCACATGGCGGGCTGCAATACCGAGGGTAGCGGAAACCTCTTCCGTTTCAAGCTCCAGGAGCTCGGCCAGTTCTTCAGGACTGGGCTCACGCTCAAATTCCTGCTCCAGCTGGGAGAATGCTTTCTGGATCTTGTTGGTTAAACCTACTTTGTTGAGTGGAAGACGAACGATCCGGCTTTGCTCTGCCAATGCCTGCAGAATGCTCTGGCGGATCCACCATACAGCGTAAGAGATGAATTTAAAGCCGCGGGTTTCATCAAAACGTTGTGCTGCCTTGATAAGGCCGAGATTTCCTTCGTTGATGAGATCAGGAAGGGAGAGACCCTGATTCTGATACTGCTTTGCTACGGAGACTACGAAGCGAAGATTGGCTTTGGTCAGTTTATCGAGTGCAGACTGGTCGCCTTGCTTTATTCTTCGGGCAAGACGCACTTCTTCTTCGGGACTGATCAATTCAACTTTACCAATTTCCTGCAGGTACTTCTCAAGGCTCTGAGATTCACGATTCGTAATTGATTTCGTGATCTTGAGTTGACGCATACTCATAGGTTGAGGTCGTTTAAAGGGTTTTTAAGGTTTAAAGGCTGCCTGTAACCAGGAGAAAAACGTAATAATGCCTGTTTTCTTATGTATTGATCGTCAACTCGTAAAAAGCCCTGCTATGGCAATTTAACCAATATCGAATCATTTTCCAAAAAAAAGAATTCTAACCAACTGGTTTCCAGTAGCTTTAAACTTTTTCTCGTCAAGGTTTAGTTTCCCTACCTTTAACGCCTTCTCCAACAAAAAAATTTTTAGGGTTGCATTATTTTTCTATTATTGCAGCACAGGTATTATAAAAAGTTCAATACAAGGAGTAGATGAGTAAGAAACAACAATTTACGTTAGAGTATCCGGTAAGATGTTCTCCTTCCATTTTATTCGAATTTCTCAGTACACCAGCAGGTTTGCAGGAGTGGTTTGCAGATAAAGTGGACGAGCGCGATAATATATTCAGCTTTTCCTGGAATGGTTCCGTTGATAAAGCAGAAGTCACCGAAAGTGAAGAAGACAAATTCATTCGCTTCCACTGGCTTCATCTGCCAACCGATGAATATTTTGAATTTCGCATAGAGAAGTCAGAAGTGACCAACCAAACGATTCTCGTGATCAAAGACTTTGCTGAAAAAGGCGAAATAAAGGATCAAAGTCAATTATGGGGCTACCAGGTGAAAGACCTCTTCCACCGTTTAGGCAACTAAGGCTTCAGTGAATCAAATATGGCGCGGTACAGCGTATGCGTCAGAGTCATCGACAAATTCCACATCTGCAAAGGGATCCTCACCGATAACTTACAGAAACCAGTAACCGAAAGTATGTTTGTAACCGCCTGGTCATCCAGCTGGTCAAGTGATATATAATTGGTAGCCGCAAAGTCGTGCCGCCATTCATCCTCAGAAACACACAGATAGAAATTGCATTCCTGCAACAGCATCCTGTTCTTCAGAAGCACCGGCTGGTACATCTTTTTGTACCTGCCACTCAGATGAAGCGTGATGCTGAAAAAATTACCCCACCAGAACATCGTTCTCACGGCAAATACATCCTCCTTTCCAAAAACACGCGGATAGTCAAGCATCACCCAGGGCAGCCCCTCATATTTTTCACCTTTTGATATTTTTCCCGAACTGACCATCACTTCTTCCGGAAGTGCTGCATCCAGCTCCTCCAGCATGCCCTTCAACTGCCCGTGCAACTCCCCCATCACTTCCACCGCTTTGTCCATGATCGCATTCTTTGTTAAAAGCAATTGACCATTTTGAACTAATGCCAATTCATCTTCCGAAAGATGTATTTTTGTTGGATTCATGTATTAAAGGTAATTAGCAGTATTGTGATCAAAAAACTGGATATACTTGTACTCAGGGCATTCATCGGCCCTTTTATCGCTACCTTTTTCCTCACACTCTTTGTGCTGATCCTGCAATTCTTCTGGTTGTGGATTGACGATTTCGTTGGTAAGGGAATCGATGGCTTCATCATGCTGCGCCTGATCACCTACCTCAGCGCCACCCTGGTTCCGCTGGCCCTGCCCCTGGCGGTACTGCTCAGCAGTATCATGACCTTCGGCAACCTTGGCGAGACCTTCGAGCTGGTTGCCATCAAGTCCGCCGGCATCGGCCTTATGCGCTTCATGCGCCCCCTGCTGGTAGTTGCCGTGCTCCTCTCCTTCATGGCCTTCCTCTTCAATAACTACGTTATCCCCGTAGCCAACCTGAAGATGAAAACCCTGCACTCCGACCTCATCAATAAAAAACCAGCCTTCGACCTCAAAGAAGGCGTATTCTATACCACCATTCCCGGCTTTGCCATGAAGGTGGGCAAAAAAGAGAACGATTCCATCCTGCACAATGTGGTCATCTATGAAACCGAGCACGCTCCGCTGCAGGACCATATGATCGCAGCCCGCCGCGGTGTGATGCGCGTTACACCCGATAAGCATTACCTTGAATTCAAATTACAGGACGGATGGCGTTACCAGGAAGAAGGTAGCCGCAATACCACCAATACGCAATTCACCAGGCTGGGCTTCAAGGAATATAAAAAGATCCTCGACCTCAGCGCCCTTCAACTGAACATGACATCAGACAGCGTTTACCGTAACCGTTACGAAATGCTGAATGTAGGACAGCTCAGCGTGGTCATCGATTCCCTGGAGCGCGACTCCTATAAGGTAACCGACCGCACCCGCAACGACCTTCAGGTTTATCTCACTTTCAATAAATATATCGACAGCGGCTGGACCGACGTAAAAGCGAACAAGGTTCCTGACTCCATCAAATCCTTTGCGCAGTTGATCCCCGACAGCCTCCGCAACTCCGTTACAGACATGAGCGCCTCTTATGCCAGCTCCATGAAATCTGCCGTTGAAGGAAGTGCTATCGACTACGAGAACAAACGAAAGGATCTCCGCCTCCACCTGATGACCTGGCACGAAAAGATCACCATGTCTCTCGCCGTGCTGGTGCTCTTCCTCATTGGTGCTCCCTTAGGCTCCATCGTTCGCAAGGGTGGTATCGGAACGCCTGTTGTATTTGCCGTAGCCTTCTTTGTGATCTTCTTTCTGCTCAACAACTTCGGCAAGAAGTTCGTGAAAGAGGATGTACTCACCCCGCTTGGCGGCATGTGGCTGGCCACATTCGTACTCGTCCCCATCGGCATGTTCCTTATTTATAAAGCGCTCCACGATTCTCAATTATTCAACAAGGAATTCTACGGCCGTGTATTCCGCCGCATCGGCCGGTTTACCGCAAAATTCAGGAAGCCGAAAGCCACGCAGGTGACGCCGGTTGCAACAACACCTGAAAATGATGAAGAGGATAATATTGCTTAATCGGCTTTCCCACCGACGTGATTTATCTCATTGAGGTCTTGCCTCAATTGTATCTTATCTCAATGATAATTTGTATCAATCGAATCTTTGCTCAATGGTATCTTGTCTCAAAGGGATATGAACGGGTCCGGTAAAATATACCGCACCTTTTAGTGGTACTATTAAACATTGTGAGGAAAGATGGAAGGTTCTGTTCGTTGATTGGGCTGCATCGCTTATATTTTAAAGGTCCCCTTTTCATATCCCTTTGCTCCAGCACGATGCTATGGCGTGAGAAAAATACAGTGCCAAATAAAACACTTCATCACATTTCCTCTACATCATATCACCAATCAATATTTCATTTCGCAGTTCAAAACTTGCTGCTACTATCAGTAATGACTAACCGAATACTCACCATCCCTCTCCACCACCCAGGAAGCAGCTGTTCAGTCCGCAACTTCAGCAGGCTAACCTCCGCCTTTCATCAGCGTATATGCCTGAAACTCCTGCCCCATCAGGGTGTCATCAGCACGGACATATGGAAATGGCAGCCTTCAAAACATACGATCCTCCAGCTCATCATTACACCAAAGCCCCAACATACCCCACCAAAGCCCCATTAAAAAACAGAAAGGTGTGGGTATGTTTTGCAGCGGTCATTTTCATATGCCCGTGCAAAAAAGCCCTGAAAAAGGGAGTACAAAATATCACGCTTCAACACCTGGCAAAACAAGACTCAGAAGTTCGGCTGCAACGGATGCTTCTTATAAAACTCCAACACATGCTGCACAACTTCGTCGGGTGTGTTGGCAATAATGAGGAGATCCAAATCTTCCGGTGATATATTCGAGTGCTTCAGCATAGTGTCCTGCATCCAGGCAACAAGCCCGCTCCAGTAATCTGCGCCTACCAGTATCAACGGCACCTGCAGCATCTTGCCGGTCTGAATAAGGGTGATCACTTCAAAGAATTCATCCATGGTGCCGAAGCCGCCGGGCATCATTACAAAGCCCTGGGAATACTTGGTGAACATCACTTTTCTGACAAAGAAATAATCGAAATCCAGGTTGGCATCGCGGTCGATGAAAGGGTTGGAATGTTGCTCGAAAGGCAGGTCGATATTAAGGCCTACTGATTTGCCGGCTCCGAGCTGAGCACCTTTATTGGCAGCTTCCATGATACCAGGGCCGCCGCCGGAGATGATGCCGAAACCTTCTTCGGCCAGGCGTTTGGAGATGGCCACTGTGAGCTCATAATAGGGGTGCCCGGGTTGTGTGCGGGCTGAACCGAAAACGGAGATGCAAGGTCCGATCTTCGCAAGTGCTTCAAAGCCATCAACAAACTCCGCCATGATCTTGAAGATCTGCCAGCTGCTATGTGCCTTGCTTTCTGACCACCTGCGTTGCTTACTCTTACGAATCGTATCATTCATATGGTGCGTTTAGGGGTGAACACTGAAGACAAGGAATGCCATCCTTTGTCTCCTTTGCAGGAGCATAGAGGGATGGCATTCTACCATGTTAAACGCAGGTATCCGCTATTTAGTTTATGGTCAGGCGCTCTTTTTTTGAGATCATCATCAATCCGATAAAAGTAAGGCCGCCATTGATGATGAGCAGCTCCAGGCCTATCTCGAAATCGCCGAAGATCGACTTCTGGAATACATCGATCACCAGGCAGAGCAGCGGGGCAACGATACAGACGATGGGCGCCAGGTGGTCCCTCACCACACGTTTGGTAAGGATACCAAAGCTGAAGAGACCAAGAAGCGGACCGTAGGTATAGGCCGCGATCTTCAGGATCACGCCGATCATGCTGTTGTTGTTGATCCAGTTGAATACCATCACAAAAAGCAGGAAGATGACGGCAAAGATCAGGTGGGTACGCTGACGGATCTTTTTCTTCTCAGCTTCGGTCCAGTCTTCCCTTCTCTGCATGCCGAGGATATCGATACAGAAGCTGGAAGTGAGCGCCGTGATAGCGCCATCTGCGCTTGGAAAGAGGGCCGAGATCAGTGCGATGATGAATACAACGGAGATCAGCGGCGTCATATGGTTCAGTGCAACGGCAGGGAATAATTTATCGCCTGTGGCGGCAATATTTTCCTGAGCAGCATACAGGTGCAGCAATCCGCCAAGCACCAAAAAGAGCCCTATCACTACGAACATGATAATGGAAAGCGTAACCACATTCTTCTGTGCGTCCTTGAGGGTTTTAACGGAGATATTCTTCTGCATCATTTCCTGATCCATACCGGTCATGGTGATGGTGATGAATGCGCCCGCCAATATCTGTTTCAGGAAGAAGAGTTTGCTGTCGGGATCGGTGAAGAATATTTTTGAGTAACCCTGTTCGCCCATGGCATTGAGACTCTGACCAAGGCTCATGTCCATTTTATTGAGAATGTAGATCACGCACACTACCAGCCCTATGAGCATACAGGTGGTTTGCAATGTATCCGTGTACACGATCGTTTTCACACCACCTTCATAGGTGTATACCAGGATCATGATGAGAATGATCAGGGTGGTGGCCCAGAAAGGCACGTTGAAGCTGGAGAGGATGGTATCCTGCAGGATCTTCACTACCAGGTAAAGGCGGGCCGTGGCGCCGAGCGTACGGCTGAGAATGAAGAAAGAGGCTCCTGTTTTGTACGATTTGAATCCGAGCCTTGTGCTCAGGTAATTGTAAATGGAGGTGAGATTAAGCCTGTAATACAGCGGCAGCAAAACAAATGCGATTACCAGGTAACCGATGAAATAACCGATCATGATCTGGAAGTACGCAAAGGATTCTTTCCCTACTGCGCCGGGCACGCTCACAAAGGTAACGCCGCTCAGCGAGGTACCGATCATACCGAATGCCACCAGCATCCAGTTGGAGTTACGGTTACCGATAAAGAAAGATTCATTGTTAGAGTTACGGGATGTGAACCAGGCTACGGCAAGCAATAGTATGAAATAGCCTATCACGAATGAGAACAGCATTGAAGCCGACATAAGCGTAAAATATTAATAGTGATATTCTACAAGTTGAGCGCACAGTAAGGTAATAAAATTGTCTCCATAATTGTGGACAATCCACTTACCTTAGCGTCGATTCCAGGAAAACTGGAATAACATTTCCATATGAAAATTGAATCTGTAGCGGTCTTCTGCGGATCTAAGCCCGGACTCCACCCCATTTATGCCCAACACGCGGCAGAACTAGGAAAATTCATTGCCATCCTCGGCCTCAAGCTCGTTTATGGCGGCGGCAACCGCGGCCTGATGGGTACCGTTGCCAATGCAGTACTGATGAACGAAGGCAAGGTAATGGGCGTGATGCCCAAGATCCTGGTTGACTGGGAGCAACAACATGAGTCGCTCTCAGAACTGGCCATCGTACCTGATATGCACTCCCGCAAGAAGATGATGTATGATCTCTGCGATGCAGCCATCATTCTTCCCGGAGGTTTCGGCACACTCGACGAGCTTTTTGAGATGGTGACCTGGAACCAGCTCAAGATCCACGATAAAAAGATCTACATCCTCAACTCCAATGGGTTCTATAAACACCTCCTGGGCCATCTCAAACAAATGGAAAAAGATGGATTCCTTTATGAAGGAGTTGCCGAGAGGATCATCGTATGCGAAACTCCCGTTGAACTTTTTAATAAGATAGGATAATACAGAAGCCCTGATCCACTCAGGGCTTCCGTTATAATGACGTATCAGAATCCGACATTGTACCCGAAATTGTAGAAGGCCCTGTTCTGGTAAGGAGAGCGCTCATTCTGCAACAGATCGTACTGAACCATCACAATGAAGGAACCCCTGCCACCTGTAGGGATCACTGCACCCGCGCCGCCAAGCAGCGAAGGCACGATCTGACCATCCAGTTTCAGCTGTGTATTGTCAGGGTATTTTATCTTACCCCATACATAGTTGGCTTCCGGCTGCAATTGCAGCAACAGGTATTCTATCGGGTATACACGACCGAAAATATTCAACCCGGCATTGCCGTAGTTCTCTTTATAATCGGCTCCCACATTATACCTGCGCTTGAAACTGGAGTAAAGGAAATTCACACCGGCGCCTGCAGCCAGGTACCTGTTGAAACGGTATCCCACTTGCGGAGACACATTCACCAAAGTATAATCGCCGAAGCTGAGACCGAAATTCCCGCCAAAGAAAAGATTCTCTTTGTTGAAACCTCCTTTAGGTTGTTCCTGCTCTACCGGTTCCCGCTGTGCCTGAACCGCGAGTGCGCCAAACAATAAAAAGGCAGCCAGTGCAAATTGCTTCATTGCCATATTGATGTAGTTGAGTGTTGGCCGGTTACTGAATTACAGGTCGAAGATCTTTCCTGCATTCAGGATATTATTCGGATCGAATGTTTTTTTGATGCCACGCATGATCTGCAGTTGCGTTTCATTGAACACGATATCGATATAATTTTTCTGGATCAGACCGATGCCATGCTCTCCGCTGATAGTACCACCAAGTTTATGCACCAGTGCAAACAATGCTTTGATACCTGCAATCAGTTGCGGATCATCGGCGCTGTTGGCCACGCCATCTTTTTTGATACGGATATGCAGGTTACCATCGCCGGCATGTCCGTAACATACTGCGCGGAACCCATACTCTTTTCCGAGTGCCTTCACACCCCGGATCAGTGCGGGCAGTTCCGCTCTTGGAACCACCGTATCTTCTTCCACTGTGTAGCCGTCTATCTTCACGGCTTCAGCCGTTCTGCGACGCAGCTTCCAGAGCTCTGCTTTCTGCTGGGCATCGTCCGCAAAGTAAACCTCGCCTGCCTCATATTCTGTTAACAGGGTGCTAATTGCCTCCATCTCCACCATCAGGGTATCCAGGTGATTGCCATCCACTTCAATGATGAGGTGTGCGGCCGTTCCTTCCGTAACAGGCACAACGGAGCTGTCAACAAATTTGCTCACTATCTGAAGGGCGTCTATCTCCACCAGTTCCAGTGCGCTGGGCGTAAAGCCTGCGCGGAAGATGGCGCTCACCGCTTCGCCGGCCTTTTCAAGGGAATTGAAAGGCACCAGCATCAGCAGGTCGTATTTGGGATGAGGGATCAGTTTCAGCACAATTTTGGTAACTATACCAAGTGTACCTTCACTGCCCACCACCAGTTGTGTAAGGTTATAGCCGGTTGAATTCTTGAGTACATTGGCACCCGTCCAGATGATCTCGCCTGTTGGCAGAACCACTTCCAGATTGATCACATAATCCTTCACCACACCGTATTTAACGGCCTTGGGGCCGCCACTGTTCTCGGCAATATTTCCGCCGATGAAACAGGATCCGCGGCTGCTGGGATCAGGAGGATAGAAAAGTCCTTTTTCTTTCACTGCATTCTGCAATACTTCGGTGATCACACCGGGTTCGGTGACCACCTGGAGATTCCTCTCATCGATATTGAGAATGGAGTTCATGCGGTCAGTGGAGATGAGCACGCCGCCGAGGTTGGGGAGTGCGCCGCCACTGAGGCCGGTACCTGCACCGCGAGGGGTAACAGGGATACGGTCTTTGTTACAGATCTTCATTACAGCAGCAATCTCTTCTGCTGTTCTGGGCCTTAGCACTACTTCCGGGGGGAAGAGAAGGTGCTCCGTTTCATCATGCCCGTAATTGTTGAGTGATTCCTCATCCAGTAACACATAAGCGTCTCCAACGATCTGCCGGAAAGCATCGATATGCACTGCACTCAGGGTTCCTTTAGTTGCCACAGTCTCCATGATTTTTTCCTGGGGTGGTTAAGTTTGGTTGTTAGATTATTAAAACGGTTTCCAAAAATCGGGGAAAACCGGCATTAATCGGCAAAATATTATTTAAAAACTGCAAAAACACGGGTTTTTGTTCCTTCTGGCGAGGTGTCATGCTCGCAACGGCTGTAAAACATACCTGAACTGTAGAATGAGGATGGGCGGCAATTTGGCGTGATCGGGCTTTAGTATTCCGGGTCAGCTTCTTCGCTTATGTTTAGAAGGCCGTCGCCCGCATACCCGCTCGCCTAAGCAGTGTGATAAGGCCGCAGAAAAACGCATTGTAATTTTTCATCACCCTTTTTTCCGCAAAGCCGTTGTAACATACAATTTCCTACAAACACCAGTTCCCAACTCCTCATCACAACGCTCATTTCCTGTCAGTCACCTTTCCAATTTCTCATTTTTTCCCCTCCTGCCAGCAAAAACACTCACTAAATTACCACATTCAAAACAGTCGGGGGCAGATTCTCCCCTATACCGGTAAAATTTGGAAAATGTTCAATGAGCATCCCCTTCTACCGGAAGAAGTAGAATGGCATAGATCCGCTCCAAAAGGGAGCCAAAAACGATCATGAAAAGGTTGATAACAGGTAAGAAAGGAAGATCGGAACTAGCCAACAGCATTTACTCCGCATTGCTGCACCTTCGGAGGCCGGGCCGGCGAATTTTATGGTGCCATCTCAGTAGAGTCCGGACTGATAATTATGATTTCCGGATCCGTTGGATTGAACAACAACCTCTCGTGCTCATACCTGCTCAGCAGTGAATCCACATACTGTGTTTCAGGTTCTGCGTTCATGCTGTTCACTTCGGGATAGATGATAATGCGGCCACCCCGGCTGAGATGATTATTGAGCATGGAGTCAACACCTGGCCTGAGATGTTGCTGGGCGGGCACTTCCGTTACATCCGCCTTTGTGAAGTATTCAACAAAGTCTTTGAGGATCCAGCCCTGCTGAAGTAATACCACATCATTCTCCCTGATGATCTTCTGAACAGGTTTCACTTTGAGATAATACCAGTCGTGGTCCGGGTCCTGCAGCCAACGTATGCTGCCAAAATAGTTTATGATGAAAAGTGTGAGACTTAACGCGATTCCCGCCGTTATGGCCCTGATCTTTGGAAATCCTGTAACAGAAAGGGTTCCCAGCAGCAGGAGCCAGAACAGGATGGTCTGGAAGATCCAGAACTCAAGGATCTCCGGCATCCAGATGCAGAAGAATGCGGAGTATACGGCGCCGCAAACAACCAGTGGTGGAACCACGGTGGGCCATTTTGATTGTACTGATTTGTAACTACGGAAAAAGCGGACAATAAGCACTGTTGTTGCGATGGCCAGCAAAACGGTGAGTACTGTCAGGAAGATAGCGGTACCCTGACTGATATGCTGGGCCAGGAAGATCTCATCATGGAGTGAATGTGCTGCTCGCAGCTTATCGAAATAGCTGTCGATACCAGGAAGTCTGAATACAAAATGACCTCCAATAAATGCATGTGAGAAACCGGTGAATACATGCGAGGGGGTATTAACGCCTGGCCACTGCCAGTAATCCTGGTGTGTGGTGTATCCGCGGATCCATTCAACCCACTGTTCCATCGAATCCTGGCTGGCCACTACCCACCCCATAAGGAAATAAGCGCCGCCCACCAGTATCACACCCATGATCGCATAGGTAGCTAAAGCTGGTAAAAAAGCCAGTTGTTTGCGCCTTGTGAAAAGTATCCAGAGGATCACAATGGCAAAGAGGATATGCAGCTGATGATAGAGGATGGCCAGGCAATGCAGCAGGCTTACTTTCCATACATCTTTCTTATTGAAATCAGGTGAAGCGAGAATATATAATGAAGCCAGCAGGAACATCATGGCTGGCGCATATACTTCAATGTTAGTACTGTAGAACCACATACCGTAAGAGAAAGCGATCACTGATGAGAACACAATGGAGGGCCAGGGCTTCCAGTTGAATCTCCAGCGGAAGAAGCTGTATATGATGGCCATGCTGATACTGCCGCAGACAGCTGTAAAAGATTCCACGAGATAAAAATCGCGAATGCCGGGGAATATAGCGTTGGTGATATGTAACCAGTAATAAGCTGAATAGTGGTACAAAAGGTGATGCGGATGACTCAGGTGCTCTCCTCCTTTAATGACCCCGTTGAGGTAATTAATGGAATCACGTGGCCCCGATAAATTAGCGGCCAGGGTCAGAAGGAAAAACAATAGAGATCCGGCAAATACAAGTAGCTGCTCCGGAATTTTCGGATGCTTCATCATTACTTAGTTTCGTGAACTCAACTCACAATTTCTTCAGGGGCTGGTTGTATCACTAACAACTACTATATTCAAGCCATGTAAAAACCAAGGCATAGAACATTGGTTATAGAGGGTGCCTGCAAGTTAATAAGCATTATTTAGTAATAAAAGCAAATCGGTCTTTTAATTGCAGGAACCACTTCTCAAAAAGATGATAAGAAGCAATGCTGATGACCAGGGAAAGGGGCAATGCAATGATCACCTGCGCAAAGGCCGTAGTGAGCATACGCTGATCCAGTCCGAGTTTCAGCACTATCTTGGTGGATATGTAGATCGCTAATAAATGCAAACAGTATAATCCGTAAGTATAAGTACCTAATCTTGAGATCAGCTTCCATCTGCCCACCTTGAAAAAGCTGTTGACAGCAAAATTCTGTTCCAGTATGATCAGTCCGAAGAAAAATCCGATCACCAGTCTCTCAAAAATAATGGGCATGCCTGCAGGAAAAATATAGCTTTTGAAAAGGCTCAGCAATACTGCCCCGGTATAGATCAACGCTATTACGGGTTTCCGCATATTGGTTACCCATCCCAGGAATTTATTGGGGAAGGAACAGAGCCAGGCGAGTAGTCCGCCCAATGCCATATCGCCAATCACAGAGAAAGTGTGAAAGTATCTTACCGCATAGTCATGATCGTTATCTCCAGTATAAAAACTGCGGAATATCAATGAGCCTGCCATGATCAGAATAAATACATACTTATAGAATTTCATCGGTACAAGGCGCAGGATCAGCGGCCAGGTAAGATAGAATTGTTCTTCCACTGCTACGGACCATAACACAGATACCAGCACAGCTTCAGGGTGAAGCGGCCAGATACGCATGTATTCGAAATTGGCGGCAAAGATCACGTAGTACCATTCATTCACTCTTTCCGTATATACTTCTCCGGCCATTTGCTTCAGCATGGGGAAGAGCAAAAATGCAATACCCAGGCAGAGATAATACAGCGGCCAGATACGCAGGATCCTTCTTACATAAAAATTTCCTACGTGTATAGTGCCGGTGAGCTCACGCTCGCGGATGAGCAGGTAAGTGATCAGGAAACCACTCAGAACAAAAAAGAAATTCACACCGAGTGAACCGTATTGGAAAAGAAAACGGATCCCTTCGGAAGCACCTGGATTAGTGGCGTTGATGTATGGGTATACAGTCATATACCAATGGAAAAGGAACACTATAAAAAATGAAAGGAACCTTAATCCATCCAGGTTTGGAAAGAAGATCCGGGCTTTGGCCTGGGGTGGCGCCAGCGCAGGCTCAGCGGCCGCGGCAGAGGCAATGGCAGGTATAGACTGACTCATAAGGCTTACGGTTTATCTTCTGGGAAGTACATCATCAATGCTCACACCGATCAGCAGCTCCAGCTCATATTTAGAAACATTGAAATTGCGTTGTGCTTCAGCTTTTGAGATGAGCTGGTTGTAATAACCAACTTCAATTTTTTTGAAAGCTTCGGCAGTGATGGTGCCATCTGCGAAATCTTTTTCAGAGAGCTTATACTCTGTGTACTCTCCCTGGGTTATGCGGGTATTGAGATCAAACTTCTCTTTATGCATCAGGTAATCTTCATAACGGGTAAGCACATCCCTGCGGATGATGCGGTAACGCTCATTCTTTTCAGCTTCTGCAATATATACCTGCTGACGTGCAACCTTTACTTCATTACTGCGGGAAGTGAAAAAATCGAATGGCAGTGTGAGGCTGAAGTTGTACCTTGGAAAGAAAAGTCCACCGTTGAGCCCGGTTGGATTATTGGGGTTATTGCCGGAGCTTCCGAATTCCTTGATGGAAAGCTCGTTCAGGTTACCCTGTGCAGAGAAGGCGCTGAGCCAGTTTCCTTTAGCCCTGCTGAGGTTGCGGTCTGCAATGATCACCTTTCTGTCGGCAATCTCATAGTTGGGGTTCTGCAATGCAAGCTGAACCAGCCTTTCCCTGATATCAACCTGCTTTACAGTATCCAGGTTGGAATGATAGGTGGAGGCATTCCGGCCGCTCGGAGTTTGTGCGATGGCATTCATCGCGGCCAGCATAAAAACGGTGGCTATAATTGATTTCATCATGATCAGTTTTTTTCTGCGATTTGAGGTTGATAAGCATTTTCATCGTACTGGGGCATTTTCACTAACAGTGCCAGTACGGAATAAAAGTAAAGCACACTGGGATATTGACCAACGGCCAGCTGGGAATACTGCGCCACCATGAGCGTAAAGATGGAAACAAAATGGCAAACCAGCAAGGTCTTTAGCTCCGGATCCCGCAACCGGTAGTAACTTTTAATGCCCGTTCGCATAAGAGCGTAATAAAAGATCAGCAGCAAAGCCAGTCCTATCGGGCCCTGTTCCATCATAGTTTGCATGAATCCACTGTCCGGCGGGATCATACTCATCGGGTGGCCCGGATGGTAAAGCTGACCCATATTTCCGGAAGAATTTAATCCTCCCCCGATCGGATGCGTATAAGCATAAGGCTGTACAATGGCCCTGTTCAGGTCCCTGGCCATGGCTGAAGGGTCCTTCGATCCCTCGAAGGTGGAACGGAGCCTGTTGATGATCATATTATTGTAGATCGGGGCTACCAGCAGGCCAATGATCATCACTGCAAACACGCCGGAGAAGATAAGGGTCTTTTTCTCATACAGGTTCAGCACCACATAGAACACCATACCGGCTACAATCATCATGGTTCCCGTTCTGGTACCGGTATAACTGCTTGCCATAAAATGGATGGCGGTAAGGATCCAGTAAAGTACTTTCTCCCATGTTTTAGTGGAGCGCAACGCCAGCACCAGCACCATCACACAGGAGCAGGAATAAAGGATGCCTGCGGCAGCAGGGTCAGACAATAAACCAAAACGCCTGATGAATCCGAAGTTCACAAAGAGCGCATATCTTTTTTCATCAGCCATCAGCCAGATCTCTTCGTAACGCGCAAAGCCAAACCATTGCTGCTGGCAGGCGAAGAGCGCATTGAAAGTACTCAGCCCCACCCAGAACCAGGTGAACTGTTTAATGGCTTTCCTGGAATTCAGGAGACAATAACTGATATAGAAGAAGGCTACAAAGCTGACCTGTTTTCTGAAGAAATTGAACCATCCCAGTATACTCCTGCCAGAGGGATTGGCCAGCTGGATAATGTAGTAAAATACCAGCACCAGCATCCAGACCATGATGGCATTTTTCCAGAACCTGGCATTCATCTCGCTGCGGAATTGCTGCTTGGTAAGTACGCCCAGCATGGCCAGGTATGCCAGGTATTCCGGGATAAGCCCCGTTGGAATCGGAAGTGCTGAGTTACTCAGCCTTGCCGGCAACATCATGAACAGGGTGGTAATGTATGCTGCATAAAAGCCGAAGAGCGGATATACGATGCAAAGACCACAAAGCAGCAGCACACCCAGCAAACCTACTATCAGCACACTCAGCTTCACATCCACCACCACGGTCACATAGCTCATGAGCATAGCAACCAGTCCAAGTATTGCAAAGCCCAACGGAGTGTTCAGCTTCTTTGTTACCAGGTGGTAGCGCAGGGTATCTGTCAACGCGCCTTTCGTTCTATTGAACAGGTTCTTTTCCATCGTATCAGTCGAACAGGAATTTTACGAACATGCCAAGGCAGAACACTATGGCGAACAGGGTACTGATCAGTTCAAATGTCTTGTAAGGATTTTGATTCTCCTTTTCCATGATCATTTATTTATATTTTCTTTCGGCACAACTACTTCCCGTGTAAAATACTGCTGTGATTCTTTAGGCTTTTTTTTGCCGCCATCCTCATCTTTCAATGTAAAGAGCCAGGAGAAGCCCAGCTTCCTCGATACGTTGAACATGATGATGGGAATGATAACCCCCAGCGGCCAGATGGTGAACTGCAGCAATGGTATATTGGTGATGTGCAGGTAGTTCACAAACAGGATCCGCAGACCGGCCGTTATCATCAGGTGCGCCACATAAATGTAGAGCGCATGATAACCGATCACCCGCAGGAACCGCAGCACATTGAAACGCTGAAGCATGAATGCCAGGTGGATCATGAACAGGCCACCGATGATGGCCGAAAAGAAAAAGATATCCTGACGCTGGTGCTGCACATAAAAATCAAATTCTTCCGGATGGGCCAGGTTGAGGGTGGTACAATACCACTCCACCGCAGCAAAAACGGGAAGGATGATCAAGGTGGTTTTCCAGGAAGACAACCACTTGTGATGTTTTTCATCCAGCACTATATTATGCAGGTTATCACCTACGGCAAAGAAGAGATAATAGAAAGTTACACCGCTGAGAAATCCGATCTCGATATTCATCTTGTGGCAATAGGTGGCAATGCCGTAGAATACAAGACCCACTATCAATTGCTGCCTGGAGGTGAATTTCAGGTACCAGGTGAGCAATGCATAGATCAGGCTCACAAAGAACAGAGCATTGAGATACCAGAACTGCTCCAGCTTACGCGGGTCGAGAATAAGGTTGAGATAATCGAACGGTGTCCGGTTGGCATTCACCCCGGCTCCTGCAAAGATCAGCTGAAGCGTGATCTGAATGCTGCCCCAGAGGAGAAGCGGATACATCACCGTTTTGAACTTTGCATTGACGAAATCACCGATCCCTTTCTTGTAAAGGGTTATGGCAAAGAATGCACCGGCGATCATAAAGAACAGGGGCATACGGAATCCCATGGTAAATACATCCACGATACGGATGTTGGGATAGCTGTAAGATCCTACACCCACGTTGGCAATTCCCTCGAAAGTATGCCTGTAAACCGGCATCATGATACAGATGCCTTTGGCATAATCCATCCATGGGTTCCGGGAACGGCCCAGGATCTTGTCAGCATTGAAAAGAGTATTGATCACTTAGAACAGGTTTATGGATTAACAATTACAACTCCATGTTATCAGGCTCAACATTATTCAGAACCGTTCCAATAAATTTCCCATCTGTGCTTTTAAGATAATCTATAGAGTCTTTATCAGTTTGCTTAAGTACGGATTTAGCATCAAACACTGCGATGATGGCCTGCACATAGCGGGCAAGCTCTTTACTGTCTGCATGCTCGTTCAGCGAAGCGCCTTCTATGAAAACATAATCGTAGCGCTCAGACACCTTTCCGATATTATCGAAGAGATTGTTTTTTGGAAGAACTTCCGAGGGTGTATAGTTTCCTTCCGTGCAACCGATCACATCGGTATTGGGAATTGATGTCATGCTGGTAATGCCAAGGAAACGCTCTACGGCGCCTTCTTTATCGCCTACACTGAACTGAGTGAGTGCAGGTTTGGCTTCAAACATTTTGGTAAGTGAGTTATTGCTGAAGTTGGCGTCTATCAGCAATACCTTTTTGCGTGTGAGGCTCAGGCTGTGAGCCAGTGCTTCAATCACGGTGGTTTTACCCTGCCCCGCCTGCGTACTGGTAACCAGGAAGATCTTTTTACCGGACCTTTCCAGTTCATAACGCAGCTTGCGCAGGTTCTCCACAAACAGGTTATCATCATCCTTCCGGTTAGGCTCTCCATCAAAAATGAGATGATCTTTCAAT
>NZ_JBQCGW010000201.1:0-4609 GCF_051955275.1 Pseudobacter sp.
CTTATGCAAAACTGAATTTCGCTTTCCTGGGACCCTCATTCGGACTGGGACTTGCAGCTATCGTTGATTACAATATCACCGACCATAGCAATATCTGGCTGCCTGCTATCCTGATCACCGGGGTACTGGCCGCCTTTGTCATGTATGGAAGAAAATATTTTTCCATCCGGAGCAATGTAGATTACTTTTTCATGTTTCTCATCACTGTTTTCTTTTTCGGTTATGGGTACGGTACAGCTGTTGTCATCAATTGCGGGTTCGACAGGTCTGTACCTGAAACACAGGAAACCACTATTCTGAAAAAACGCAGCAGCGGCACCAAATCCCGATCCTATTATCTTCAACTGGAAATGCAGCCAATGGAAAACGGCTACCTGGAGTTACAGGTTAGCAATGATTTCTACCGCATTGTACATCGTGATGAGAAGGTGTCGCTCGATTACAGGCCCGGCCTGCTTGGCGCCAGGTGGGTGAACATCAGAACGGCCGGTGGTGCAGAGTCAACGCCGCATTCCGTAAAATAGACCATTCAGACGTTATCCGTTTACTGTTTATTTCTTTCTTCTAATTTTGCAGTATGAGATCTCATGTACCCATCCTGTTCATTCTTCTGATGAGCCTTTCATTTCCATTATTGGCACAGCAGCCTGGTTCAGTCAGGATCTGGAGCCGCGCAGAGGTCAGAGCAGCATTTGGCGACAGTCTCCGTTATGAGGGAATGCCGGTGTACCGCGTCTATGAATACACGGATAAAGGTGGCGTGTATGCTGTGCTTTTCTGCGAAAACAATGATCATCTGGAAGACAAAGACACCATCAATACAAAGATCAGGGCCGTATGCCTCCTCAATGATCATGGCGGTTACCTTCAAAAATGGGTCATCAATGAAGTGCTGGTGAAAGAGCCGGTCAACGAAAAGCACCTGTTCTTCTGGAACCGCTACAGTAGTTTTTCCGATCTCGATGGCGATGGTTATGCCGATCCCGTAATTGCTTACAATTCCGTAAACATAAATGATGAATACCAGCGCCTGAAGCTTATCGTCGTTTATAAGGGAAAGAAATATGCAGTCAGGGCAGTGGAATGCATACTCGATGATTGCCGGCAGTTGCGTTTCGATACCCAATACAAAACCCTCCCCGTTCCCATCCGCAAGCATATCGATCAGTTGCTCCAACGCATCAGAACAGAAAAGGAAATGATCCTGAAAGAAGGCTGATGCCCTTACCTCCCATAACAAAATGATCAACCAACCAGGCCGTTGGTTTTATATCTTTGCATTCAATCTCCGCAATGCAGATCAAACCAGCTTCACATATTGCACATATCGTGCGGCACTACCTGGTGTTGAATGGCGCACTGCCCCGTGCCGCCTGGTTTCGTTTGTTTGCAGATGGCAATACCGGATTGGTATTCAATACCGGAAATGCCAGTCTGCGTCAGCCAGGTGGACGGGAAACGCAGCAGAGAAGCTGGTTGTACGGACAGCTGAGTGGGTACCGGGACCTGGATATCAGTGGAGACCTGCATTGGATCATTGTGGTATTGCAACCTTATGGTGCTTTTCATCTCTGGAGGATGCCTGCAACTGAACTTACAGACAGGCTTTTTCCGGCACAGGAACTGTTGGGCAGTTCCATTGATGAGATCAGTGCTGCTTTGCTTTCCACTCCTGATCTGAATAATTGTATCAATAAGCTCAATGCCTGGATCTCTTCCCTCATCGATAAGAAGAATGCGCCGGAACCCTTATTGCAGCAGGCTGTTCAGCTGATCAATAGCGCGGAAGGAAGTATGCCGGTCCATGCATTGCTGAAAGAATTGAAAGTGAATGAACGGATGTTGGAAAGGAAATTCAAGCAGGCAACGGGCATCTCGCCAAAGCAATACTCCGGCATTGTACGGGTCAATGCCAGCGCCAAAAAGCTACAGCACAAATCAGGCAGTCTGACTGCCGTAGCGTATGATCATGATTATTTTGATCAGGCACATTTTATCAAGGACTTCCGGAAATATACCGGCATCACTCCCTGGCAGTACCAGCATTCGGTTGACCAACTGGCGCTCAATTTCATCAAATTCTAGGCTTGTCGGTTTTTTACAATCCCTTTTTGTTACGGCATTTTAATTTGCATCATAATTGAAAAATATGGAGCCGGTAAAAATTGCAACTGCACAGTTTGAAAACAGGAGTAACGATAAAAGATACAACCTGCAAATGATCCGGGAACTGGCCACCCGTGCAAAGTCTGAAGGGGCGCAGGTAATTGCTTTCCATGAATGTTCCATCACAGGGTATACTTTTGCCAGGCATCTCAGTAAAGAAGCGCTGGCGGATGTGGCGGAACTCATCCCTGATGGTGAAAGTATTCAGGAGTTGATCCGTATTGCATGGGAAGTTGACATCGTGATACTGGCCGGTCTCTTTGAAATGACCGCCGATGGCTCCTTGTACAAAGCGTATGTATGTGTGAACGGGAAGGGGATGATCTCGAAGTATCGTAAACTTCATCCATTTATCAATCCTCATCTTACTCCCGGTAATGAGTATGTGTTTTTTGAGCTGTTTGGATGGAAATGCAGTATCCTGATCTGTTATGATAACAATATCATTGAGAATGTAAGGGCTGTAAGCCTGATGGGGGCCGATATCATCTTCATGCCGCATGTTACCATGTGCACGCCCTCTCCCAGACCCGGGGCCGGTTTTGTAGATGCTGCACTCTGGCAGGACCGGGTAGCAAATGCTGAAACTCTCAGGGCTGAATTCGATGGCCCCAAAGGGCGGCAATGGCTAATGAAATGGCTTCCTGCGAGAGCGTATGATAATGCAGTGTATGCTGTGTTCTCCAACCCCATCGGTATGGATGATGACCAACTGAAGAATGGCTGTTCCATGGTCCTGGATCCCTTTGGAGAGATAATGGCAGAGTGCAGCACATTGGGCAATGATATTGCCGTGGCAACCCTTACGGAAGATAAACTGACGAAAGCAGGCGGCTACAGGTATAAAAAAGCACGCAGGCCTGAATTGTATGGGGCAGTGATTGCTGCGCCGCATATGGCGGAACAGAATGTGGCCTGGCTGGATAAGAAGTGAGTATTTTGCATTGAAGTATCAGGAACTATGCCAGGGCAATTCAGCCACGGGCATAGTTTTCAGTATAACGGAATATTGTTTCTTCTTTAAGTTTACTTATGCTTTCATACCAGTGCAGTCCGGCAAGTCCGGTTCCTGAAGGCGCCATGGATCTGTGACAGATCAGGCATCCATTACTCAGTTCGAAATAGCCGCTATAGTCGTCATTTTCCTGGGAGAGATAATCCTGAAGCAGGCAATCTGAATAATCCAGCCATCCAGCCACCTTTCCATAACTTTCAATTATATCAGTGATGGTCATTCCTGTAATTGTGCTTATTTCCAGCTCTTTTTCTTCCAATTCTATAGATTTCAATGTCTCCAAAATACGATCCGGAATTTATAACACGAAATAAACCAGCATAAAGCATTATTTCATTTCAAATCACCCCAATTGCTTCGGTAACCGCCCTTCACTGGCACTCTCTATAATTATTCCGATCCGCAACTTCCTTGTTTCCTCCCTTTGCGCCAGCACCAGCCAGCGTAAAACCAGTTTCTTGTTTGAATCCGACAACGCTAAAAAATAATCCTCGGCTTCCGGGCTGCGGTTGAAACCTGCCTGCAGGTCATCCGGTATGACCATCTTCTCCACCTCATCCATGATGGTCCAGTAACCATTGGCCTTTGCTGCTTTGATACTGTCATGCCCCGGCTTTTCCATTTTCCCATCTTTGATCAGTCGTTTCACCTTATTCTTGTTGATGCCGGACCATACGCTTTTGGGTTTGCGCGGGGTAAAGCTCTGAATGGAAAAATTCTCGTCCCAGGCCCGCTTGGTGCTGTCGATCCATCCATAACAAAGCGCCTCATCGATGGCATCTTCATAACGAAGTCCTGCTTTTGTGGCATTCTTCCGTTGCATCTTCAGCCATACGGGTTTTGTAGTGTGATGGTTCTTTGCCAGCCAGTCCCGCCATTGCGCAGCCGTGGTTATTTTCAGGATGTTGATCTCTTTTTCCATGATTATTTATTGAGCACTTCAAGATAATGAGGATTGTACATAATGCCGAGCACATTGCCGAATGGGTCCACCACCGAGGCTGTCACAAAGCCGGAATTGCCGCGTTTGGTGATGGGTTCATATTCCGTGGCGCCCAGCTCCAGGAGCCGGTTGTAGACAGCTTCCAGGTGGTCCACATGCCAGTAAGTGAGCGCGCCGCCAGGACCTGTCACAGAACCTTTGGGAGCATATTTACGGTCGATAAAGCCCAGCTCATGCTGGTAATCTCCGATCCGGAACTCGATATAAGCGGGTGGTCCCTCCTGTGGGAATGCAAAATAAGGTTCAACGCCCAGGAACCGGGAATACCATGCTTTCGCCTCCAAAAGGTCATCCGCATAAAAATTGATGGTGCTGAGGCCGCGCAGATTGGATGATTGTGCCATTTTTATTGTTTTATTGTTTCCATGATCAAAACTATAACCGGACTGTGACAGCCTTATGTCAGCAGTCTTTTAAAAAAGAAT
>NZ_JBQCGW010000202.1:0-11835 GCF_051955275.1 Pseudobacter sp.
ACCCTGTGAGCCCTGGAAGAAAACAGCCAGTCCCCAGTTGCGGAAGTTGAAGTTATTGGAGAATCCCCAGGTGAATTTCGGGGTGGCATAACCGAGGATCTGACGATCGCTCTCATCGATCTTCTTATCGCCGTTGATATCGCGGTAGCGGCGGTCACCTGCTTTTGCACGTGATGCCGGGTTGGGGCCTGTTGGCTCCTGCCCTACCAGCACCGGGCTGGAAGCAGCTTCAGCATCGGTCTGGAAGATACCATCTGATATCAGCCCGTAGAAAGCACCCACTGATAATCCCTGACGAAGCATCAGTCCACCCAGTAAATGGATATCATTATCCGCATTGAGATTAGTGATCTTATTGCGGTTGACAGAGAAATTGATGGCGCTGTTCCAGTTAAATTCTCCCTTGATATTTTCGGTGCGGATATCCAGGTCGAAACCATGGTTCTCGATATTACCGATATTCATCATAGACGTTGTGAAGCCGGATGTAGACGGAATGGGCGTTCCAAGCAACAGATCGTTGGTCTTCTTATGATAATAATCAGCAGTAACGGCTATCCTGTTATTAAAGAGGCCGAAGTCGAGACCGATATCGAACTGACGGGTAGTTTCCCATTTCAGGTTGGGATTCACATAACCCAGTGGCTCCATGCCTGTATACACTTCACTGCCGGTAGGACTGTTGAACACACCTTCTCCGAAGGGACCAACCAGGGCGAGCGACTGGTAAGGGAGAATACCCTGATTACCTATCACGCCATAACTGGTGCGGAATTTCAGGTCGTTGATCAGTTCCACATTGTCCATGAAATCTTCTTCAGATACGCGCCATGCAAAAGCTCCCGATGGGAAGAATGCATATTTGTTGTTGGCGCCGAACTTGGAGCTTCCATCGATACGGCTGGTTACGGTGAACAGGTACTTGTTGTTATAAGTATAGTTCAGTCTACCCAGGTAAGAGATCATGCTCCAGCTGCTTTCGAAGTTGGTGGGTTTCTGTGGTTTCTGACCGGCGAAAATATTGTGATAACCGGTATGACTGTTGGGGAAACCAAAAGCGATGGCATTCAGCCTGTCGTTATTGAAACGCTGCACCGTGTAACCCACCAGTGCATTCACGCGGTGTTTGCCGGCGAATGTATTATTGTAAGAAAGTGTATTCTCATTGAGCCAGGTCATACCATCCGTTTTGGATACGGATGCTTCGCCTTCGCTGGCCTGTGTTCTTTTCAGGAAGTTAGGACCGAAGCTGCCTTCATCGCTGGAGAAACCGTCGATGCCGAAGCTGGTTTTGAATTCAAGTTTATCACTGAAGGCGTAACGCAGGAAGGCGTTGCCCAGAATGCGGGACACTGCCGTATTTGAGATATACTCCTTTGCTTCTGCAACAGGGTTGCCAAGCGTTTTGCCGATGGTATAGAAATTGTCTCTCCTGTTCTCGTAGGTGTACCCGCCGGGTTCTGCGGGATTGTATACAGGTAATACAGGATTGAACTGGATAGCGGAGGAAACCACACCGGGAACGATCTGCTGATCGTTGGTGAGTACACCACGGCTGTTCATGCGTGAGTATGCGAGACTGGAACCGATAGTCAGCTTTTTGGTGACGGATTGTTCCAGGTTGGCGCGGAAGGAATAGCGTTTGAAATCAGAATTGATGATCACGCCATCCTGTGCAAACAGGGATCCGGAAATGGAATATTTCGTTTTCTCATTGCCACCGGTAACGGATGCCTGAACATTGCTGATGGGCGCTGTTCGATAGAGCTCACCCTGCCAGTCTGTACCCTTACCCAGGTTCTTTGGATTTACGTAGATGGGCATTTGTCCGGCGTTCATCCTGGCTTCGTTCACAAACTCTCCGAACTGTGCGGCATTGAGCAGGTCCAGTTTATTGGCTACCTGCTGATACCCGTGATAGGCTTCGATGTTCACCTGTCCCTGACCGTTGCGGCCGCGTTTGGTGGTTACGAGTACCACACCGTTGGCGCCACGGGAACCATACATGGCGGTAGCGGAGGCGTCTTTGAGGATCTCGATAGACTCGATGTCGCCCGGATTAATACTGGCGAGTGGTCCGATCCTCGGGCCGCGTGTAACGCCGCCATCCAGGTCGCTGCCATCGCTGTTCACCAGCATACCGTCGATCACATAGAGGGGTTCATTGTTGGCGGTGATGGAGCTGGTACCGCGGATGCGGATGCTGGGCTCGCCGCCGGGTTTGCCCGACTGCTGCGTTACCTGCACACCTGCCGCACGGCCCTGGAGGGCCTGTTCAAAGGAGGTGGCGGGAATGGCCTTGAGCTCATCAGCTTTCACTGATACCACGGAGCCGGTGAGATCGCTCTTCCGGGCAGTGCCGTAAGCGATCACCACCACCTGGCTGAGCTCTGCATTTTCGTCGATCAAAGTAATGTTGATACTGGTTCTGCCTTTCAGGGCTACCTCCTGGGTTACAAAACCGATGTGAGAGAATACCAGTGTGTCTTTTCCGGCCGGCACGGAAATGCTGTACTGGCCGGTTTTTCCGGAAGCAACGCTTTGCGCGCTTCCTTTAACGGAAATGGTGGCCCCTTCAACAGGACTACCGGTACCACTGATGATCTTACCTGTTACCTTACCTGCGGGGGCATCCTGGGCAAAGGATGGGATGATGCACCAGAGGAAGAATGCGGTGAACAGGGCAGCAAGCTTGTCGTTAGATGATAATGTTCTCATTAATTAAGCATTGAAGAGTGTAGGGTCAAATGTCCGAATGTTCGTACATATTAAAGCATAAATTTTTTTAATTGTTCAGGTTAAGGTCTGGAATGATCAGTGTCTTTCTATGTCGATAGTGTACGTGAACCTGTCGGCCCTGTAATAGCCGAGGTTATATTCGATGGGTCTATCTCCTGCATCACATACCACACGTTTGCGGAAGAGGATGGGTGCGCCGGGCTCTACAGCCAGGAGCTTGCCCAGCTTCTTGTCTGCCAGGATAGCACTGATCCCTTCTTTTGATACGGAGGCCACAATATGGTGATCGTTCTCCAGCATCTCGTATAATGGTTTGTTGAAATCATCGTCCGTAGTGAGACCGGTACGCGGATGGAAATAGGATATGAAGTGAACGATGGGCTCGCCATCCAGTCCCTTTACACGCTCCATCTTCAGCACAGTGGCGCCGGGAGCGAGTTTGAACAGTTGCTGTATCTCTTTGTCGGGGATGATATTTGATACCTTGATGCTGTAGTTGCGGAAGGTCATCCCCTTCTCGTCCATCTCATGAGTGAAGCTGGTCCAGTTATCCAGCTTGGTGGAAATATTGTTGCGGGCCACAGAAGTGCCAACGCCTTTTTTTCTTACGAGTAATCGTTCATACACCAGTTTGTTGGTAGCCTGGCGAACCGTGCTGCGACTGACGCCGAGTTTCTTGGCCATATTGATCTCATTGGGCAGCAGCTTACCGTTCTGGTACTCGGGATGGGCGATCAGCCTGCGGAGCAGATCTTCCACCTGGGCATGTAAGGGAAGCGCACTTTGATGATCAATCTCCAGTTTTTCCATGACAGCTTGTTTGTATGTACGTACATACTAAATTAGGGAAGTTTGAGATTCTGCCAAATTTTTTTTGAGAGGGCGTAAAAAAAGCGCCGACCATCGGTCAGCGCCCAGGTATAGAATTTCTCATGTTTGCTTCAGATCAACTATCCTTTTGCCTGCAGGTCAACTTTCAGGTTGATCTCCTGGCTGATAGCATCGTCTTTCTGACCGGGATAAGTAATGTTCCAGTCGTGACGGTTAATATTGAAATCAGCTTTCGCTTTGAAAGAAGCGGGTGTGCTCTCGATCACATCAGCATCGAAAGTGATGTTCTTGCTGATACCTTTCAGGGTGAGGTTACCGGCGATCTTCACTTTGTTGTTGGCAGAATCAGTTACTGAAGTGATCTCGAAAGTTGCTTCAGGATACTTGGCAACATCAAAGAAATCAGGGGATTTCAGGTGACCTTCCAGTTTCGCTTTATAAGCAGTGTCTGTAATGTCAAGGTTCACTAAAGAAGTCATGTTGATGGTGAATTTGCCACCGGTCAGTTTGCCTTCAGCAACCTGCAGGGTTCCGCCTGAAAGACGAACAGTACCATTGTGCTTACCGGTTACCTTGTTACCTAACCAGGCAATGCTGCTGGCTGCGGTGTCAACTGTGAGACCTGCGCCACCGGTTGCCTGTGTGGGAGTAACGCTTTCTGTTGTTTCTGCTTTCTTTCCTTCAGGGTTGTCTACGCAGCTGGTCATAAATACAGCGCCGCCTAACAGCACAAAGAGAAGTTTTTTCATGTTTTCGTTTTTATTTAATGCTTGAAATAAATACAAACCGGCTCTTTCTGTTGGGTGGAATGAGCCGGCTCTAAGATTGCAAGTAACAAAACAAAACTGATTTAGTTTTTGTTGTTGAAACATTATATTTATTTTTTTCGATGGGTTTTAAATAGATATACTTCCATTTTAATATTGATTTTCAATTATTTACATATCCTCTATCAGGAAAAATGTAAAAAGAAAGAAAAAAAATTCTGTGTCGGGCCTCTGAAATCCTGCTCACTTTCAGGGGAGAACGCGTTATAACCTGTAAAATCGGGTTATTTTGCATCCCTTTTTTCCAGCCAAATCATTTACCATGTCCATCTTCCCTACCCGTTATTCCACTTTATCGGCGCCTGCACTGGGTGATTACCTTCAGCAGCAATTCGGGTTTACGGATGTGCATTGCAGGTATCAGTACCGGAATGTGAGCGATACCTATCATGTATCCGCCACCGAAGGGACTTTTATTCTGAAGATCTTCCGCGCCATGCACCGCACTGAAGCCGAGATCCGGGGAGAAATAGCCTTACTGCAGCATTTGCTCAGGAATGGCATTCGTGTGGGCGGCCCTGTTACAGACCTTCACGGAGAGCAATTGCTCAGCTTCCTGGCTGCAGAAGGGACCAGGCACGGAGTGCTTTATTCCTTTGCGCCCGGCGGCCCCGTCATCGAACAATCCGATACTCAGGTGGTGCAAAGCGGACAATTCCTGGCCAGGCTGCACCTTCAAACCGAAGGCCTGCAATTAGCATATAACAGAAAAGGGTATACGCTGGATACCATGCTGCATGAGCCGCTGAAAGCAGTTGCCCCTGCCTTTGAAAAAGTGCCGGCAGATTATGAATGGCTGAAAGAAGCGGCCGCGGCCACTGAGCAGGAACTATCGAAACTGAATACTGCGGGCTTCAGTGCCGGGTATTGTCATTATGATTTCATGCCCAAGAACTGGCACCATGATGACCTGGGGGAGATCACCCTGTTTGATTTCGACTTCTCCGGACCTGGCTGGCTGATGAATGATATCGCTTCCTATGCGGTGTACCTTACTTTACTCAATCCCGGTGAAGATGAAATTAAAAGAAGGTTGAAGCTCTTCACTGACAGCTACCAGCAACTGAAGCCATTGCAGCCAGATGAGCTGAAAGCACTGCCACACTTATGTTTCCTCTTCTGGACCTTCTATTTAAAATACCAGTACGAGAATTTCGAGGACCATACCAATGTCTATTTCGGGCCCAGGTACCTGAGAGAATGGATCCAGCGGCTCAAGAACCTGGTGGCCGACCCAGGCAAATTCCTGCCCTGATCCTGACCGGCTGACAACAAGCAGGGACCACCGCAGTTACACAGCATTTCCCGTATATTTACCGCCAGGCTTTCATCCAAATTGAATCCAATTGCTGTTCAACTCCTGGGCCTTCGCCATATTCCTGCCAGTGGTCTTTTTCCTGTACTGGTTTGCTACGCGGCAAAACCGCCGGCGCCAGAATAACCTGCTGTTACTGGCCAGCTATGTGTTTTACGCCTGCTGGGATTATCGTTTTTTGGGGTTACTGCTTTTTTCCACCGGGCTTGATTATGTATCCGGACTACGTATTTCCTCGTCCGGTAACAGGCGCAGTAAAAAACGATGGCTGGTCACCAGCATCGTGGTGAACCTCGGCGTACTGGGTGTTTTCAAATACTTCAATTTTTTTGCCGGTTCGTTTGTAATACTGGGCGAATCCATAGGATGGCAACTGCATGCCCCTACCCTTCAGATCTTATTACCCGTCGGCATTTCCTTCTATACCTTCCATGGACTTTCCTATATCATCGATATCTATAAAGAAAGGATCCCGGCAGAAAAGAATTTTATCGATTATGCCGTCTTCGTCTGCTTCTTCCCGTTACTGGTAGCAGGACCCATCGAAAGGGCCACGCACCTGTTGCCACAGATCAAACAATCCAGGACCATCAACTATACATTGCTGGCAGATGGCATGCGACAGATCCTCTGGGGCCTCTTCAAAAAGATCCTGATCGCCGATAACTGCGCGCTGTATACCGATGCCATTTTCGGCACTGCCGCCAATCAAAGCGGCAGTGCGCTGGCACTGGGTGCTTTGTTATTTACCATTCAGATCTATGCAGACTTCTCGGGTTATTCGGATATCGCATTGGGTACGGCCAGGCTGTTCGGCATTGAACTGCTGCGCAATTTCTCATTCCCTTATTTTTCACGGAGTATCCCTGAATTCTGGCGCCGGTGGCATATCTCGCTCAGCAGCTGGTTCCGGGATTACCTCTATATTCCATTAGGAGGTAGCCGCGGCACCCGCTGGCAAAGCATCCGGAATGTTTTTATTGTTTTTGTAGTAAGTGGATTTTGGCATGGAGCGAATTTCACATTCATTGCCTGGGGTGTGCTGCATGCCTGTTATTTCCTGCCATCCTTGCTGCTTCGTAAAAACAGGTTGTACCTGGATACAGTAGCTGAAGGGCGTCTGCTGCCATCATTAAAAGAAACGGGGCAAATGCTGTTCACATTTATGCTTGTCTGTTTTGCCTGGATCTTTTTCAGGGCCGCCAGCATTTCAGCGGCAGTTGATTATATCGATGGCATATTCACCCCCTCTTTTTTCAGCTTGCCGCATGTGCTGCCCATTCATATGATGTTGTTGCTGCCATTCTTCTTTTTAATAGAATGGCTGGGACGTGAAAAGCCATACGCCCTTGCCGGTATGGGAGTACAATGGCCGCAAGCTCTCCGCTGGAGCGCTTACCTGGGAATCTGTTTACTGATCATTCTCCTGGCGGGCAGGAACCAACCATTCATCTATTTTATTTTCTGAGTATGAAGCTATTTCTCCGGCGACTTCTTCTTTTTATCATCCTGCTGATCCTCGCAACTACCATACTGCTGGGTGTTCTCGTGCAACAGGTGAATAAAAAAGAATGTTTTGTGCTGAAGCCCGGCCTGGTGGAAACTGTGTTTTTAGGCTTCTCTCATGTGCAGTGCAATATCAATGATTCACTCATCCCTCATGCACGCAACCTGGGCGATGCTGCCGAGCCCTTCTTCTACACTTTTCAAAAAGCGAAGCGCATCTTTGAGAGCAACCCTGAAATACAAAATGTGTTCATTGAATTCAGCAGTAAGTGTATCAGCAATTACATGGACAGCACCATTTTCAGCGATTATCATATGCCTCAGTTCCTTCCGAGATACGCCACCGTGCTGGATGGAGAGGATTACCGGCTTTTGCTCCGGTTGAATGCATCACAGCTACTGTCCACGTTAAGTGCAGTGCCGCGTGAAACTTTGCTGGCTTACAGGAACAGGCACCAGGATATTATGCAGGCAAAGAAATGGGGTGGCTTTGTTTACCAGACGGAAAGCACAGTGGCAAAGCGATTGGAGCGGATCAGGAAAGGATTTCCCCGTCCCGCGCTCAGCAATGACACCACAAAGTACAATCTGATCTATCTGCAGAAGCTGGTGTTGCTCTGCCAGGAAAAAGGGAAACGTATCTGGTTCTTCAGCTCGCCTTTGCATGCACAATCAGGCGACCGCTCCAATGAAGCGCTCTTCAATGAGATCAGGGAAACACGCTTCAGCACCATCCCCTACCTGGATTTCCGCGATCTGTATTTTCCGGATGAGCAATACCGTGATTTCGAGCACCTGAATGGACGGGGCGCCCGCCGTTTCTCTATATTCCTTAATCAACTGATCCGGGATCCGGCCATCCGCCAGCCGGGAAATTACCAGCAGCTGATCTATAAAACATGGATCGCTTCACAGGCAGATTAATCCTATGCTTTTACCAGTTCCGTTTCTTCTTTCTTCACCATCTTCAGGAACCTGGTCACCAGGAAGGCTGCAGCGAAGGTCAGTCCGGTGATCAGTCCCAGCCAGATTCCGGTGGCGCCCATCTTCAACGGGAAGGCCAGGAAATAACCAACGGGGATCCCGATCACCCAGTATGCAATTGCAATAAGTATGGTAGGTGCTTTCACATCTTTGATACCCCGCAGCAATCCGGCACTGATAGCCTGTGTGGCATCACTGATCTGGAATACGGCGGCAAAGAGCAGCAGGGTGGCAGCCAGTGCGATCACGTCTGCATTATCATTGAAGAGTTGAGGTAATACCTGACGCATGGTAGCGAAGATGATGGCGCAAAGCACGCCATAGATCAGGGCGGTAACAATGGTACTTCTGCCGATCACATTGATCAGCGGCCAGTTCTTTCTGCCGAATGCGTTGCTCACGCGGATGGAGCCTGCCTGCGCCAGTCCCATGCTCACCATAAAAGTGAATGCCGCCAGGCTCAGTGCGATCTGGTGAGCCGCCTGCGCCACAGCGCCCAGGGTACCGATGATCAGTCCGGATACGGCAAAGGCGCCGGCTTCCATGCCCAATTGCAGACTGCTGGCCGTTCCGATATGCAGCAGTTCCCCCCATGTGCGAGCTTTCAGTTTCCATTCAGAACCACGTACCGCAATATAACGGCGGAAGATCGGATGCCGGAAGATCACCACTGCCAGTACCACAAACATCAGGGAACGTGTGATCAGCGTGCCCCAGCCCGCTCCTACCAGCTCCAGCCTGGGTGCGCCCCAGTTGCCATAGATCAGCAGCCAGTTGATGAATACGTTCAGGGGAAGCGATATGAGTGAGAGCACCATGGCCGTTTTAGTATACTCAAGACCGTCAGTGAACTGTTTCAGGGTCATGAACATCAGCATGGGGATCATGGAAAGGCTCATCAGTTTCATGAAAGGAATGGCCAGTTCCACCACATCAGGGTCCTGCCCCAGGTGATGCAGTATGCCCGTACCGAAGCAGAGGGCCAGGGAGATGATAACCCCCATGACCGAGCAAAGTACAAACCCGTTGAACAGGTAATGGGAGACCTGCCGGGCATCATTGCGGCCATTGGCCATGCTCACCATCTGTGATACGGCGATGGTCATACCGATGCCGAATACCAGTGGGATATTGATGGCGTTGATCACCAGGGCAACTGCCGCCAGCTGTTTGTAATTGATGGATCCCACCATGGCGGAATCGATGATATGCAGTGCCATCTGGGCCAGCTCCCCGATGATAATGGGAATGGCCAGTTTAATAGTAGCGTTCGCTTCTGTTCTCAGTCCTGTACTCTCTTTGTTCATAGAATCGGTAAAAATAAAATGGTTCTGCGGGAATAACAGGGACAATTGTCCAATTGTTGGAAGCCTTTTGCCGCAAAAAATAATTCATCGTCCAAAAATCCGCTCCTGTACCGCATTTGGCCGGGTTGACAATTTTTTCCTGTCAAATATTTTTTTCAGAATCCAAAACATCACTACTTTTGCTAACACTGTTAGGTAAATCATCAATATGGGCATAACAGAAAGACGGCTACGGCAGCGAGACGAGGTACGTTCCAGCATATTGGCTACCGCCTGGAGGATCGTAACGGAAGAGGGATGGCAATCGCTGTCCATCCGCAAGATTGCCGACGCTATCGAGTACAGTGTGCCGGTCATTTATGATCACTTTGCCAGTAAAGAGGACATCCTCCTGGAGTTTGCAAGGGATGGCTTCCGCTTACTGACCAAAAAAATGGAACAGGCGAAGAACAAGCATACGGCACCGGCCGAACAGATAAGGGCTATGGCCGATGCTTACTGGAATTTCGCCTTCCGCAATAAGGAATACTACCAGGTGATGTTTGATCTTGGCATCCCCTGCATCGAGCAGGAAAAATGCCTCCCGGAAAAAGTGGGGTTCAGGGAACTCATGAGTGCACCCATCTCCACCATTCTCGGAAAGAAATCAAATGAAGACCTGGCCTGTTTGAAAAGTCACACGTTCTGGAGCATACTCCACGGGCTCATCTCCATAAAAATGATGCGGACCTCGGATATGTGCGAAGAACTCAACAAAATGGTGCTGGATGATGCCATCAATGGCTTCATCAAAAACCTGAACCCGTAACACGGTTTTTTTTTGCCAAAAAGAACTAACACTGTTAGGAATTATAAGAGTGTTATAACATTAAGTGACGCGATACGCCTGCCCGACAGAAAATTACCATCCGGTAACCACTAATCAGTTTCACAGAACAGACACAACAGATAGTAAACATTGTAATTATCAACCAGAGGGTGTTTGTGTTCCCTCTAAACAACCATGTTATGCAACCACTACTTAAGACCAATGGACGAGCCTTGAATCCGTTTCTGACTGTCCAATCATACGCCCTCATTACCGGCGTACTCATTACCACCATTATACTGTCCGCCTGCGGATCCTCCAGCAATCCTGGCGGGGGTTACGGCGCGCCTCCCCCACCGGAATTACCTGTGGTGGCAGTGCCAACAGCACCGGCAACCACTTACCGTGAATACGCTGCTGCCCTGGAAGGCAAAGTGAACGTGGAGATCCGCCCGCAGGTAGCAGGCTTCCTGGAAAAGATCTATGTAGATGAAGGTGCCTTTGTAAAAGCAGGTCAGCCTCTCTTCAAGATCAATGACCGAGAGTACAGCGAAGCTTACAACAATGCCAAAGGCAGTCTCACTGCAGCACAGGCAAATATCCAGCGCGCCAAAGTGGAGGTAGACCGCCTCACGCCACTGGTAAATGCCAAAGTGATCTCTGAAGTGCAGCTGAAAACCGCACAGGCCAATTATGATGCAGCCGTTGCCGCAGCCGATCAGGCTAAAGCCATGGTGGGAAGCTCCCAGATCAATATCGGGTACACCCTCATCAAAGCCCCCGTGAGCGGTTATATCGGCCGTATCCCTTTCAAAACCGGCGCCCTGGTTGGAAAAGGTGAAGCGCAGCCACTCACCGTTTTGTCTGATGTGAGCGAGATATATGCTTACTTCTCCCTCAGCGAGCCCGACTTCATTGCCTTCAGGAACCAGTTTGCAGGCAATACCCTGGAAGAGAAAGTAAGAAAAGTTCCAGCCGTTGAATTATTGCTTGCTGACGGCAGCGTATATACGCAGAAAGGAAAACTGAGCACGGTGGACGGACAGTTCAACCGGACTACCGGTGCCATCAGCTTCCGCGCTTCCTTCCCCAATGCCGGCGGTAATCTCCGCACTGGTAATACAGGAAGGGTACGCATTCCGCAACTGACGCAGTCTTCACTGGTAGTACCGCAGGAAGCCACTTTCGAGATCCAGGATAAAGTGTTTGTATTCACACTGGCAGACAGCAACAAAGTGATGAGCAAACCGCTGTCCATTTCGGGCAAGACCGCCAATTATTATTTCGTGTCATCCGGTGTGAACGCCGGTGAAAAGATCGTGTTCTCCGGAGTAGGTAACCTGAGAGATGGTATGGTGATCGTTCCCCAGCCCATTTCTGCAGACAGCCTGCTGAAGGCTAAACCGCTCTAAGAACCCATTACAGGGTGCCGCCAGTTGCTCGCGCCCCCGCGAGTGACTTATATTCCGTCGCCTCCGGCCACACGGTGCTCGCCAGAGGCGGGCAAATAGTGGTCAC
>NZ_JBQCGW010000203.1:0-16143 GCF_051955275.1 Pseudobacter sp.
ATTCTTTCGACTCCTTTGGAATGAATTTCAAAAAGACGGGAAGGTCTTGCTCGACGTTTCTCAGAAGATGGTTTATATAGTCCTTTGATGCTTGCGCCACGAGTTTTTTTTTCAATTGTTATTCAAATGGCAACTACGTTTTTTTTCTCTGCTTTTTCTTCAACGCTTTGCCGATCTCATCCAAATATTTACTTACTTCCTTTTCTGTTCCTGCAGCAGCAGCCGAGCCAACAACATCCAACTTCACCTTCTTTAACTGCTCCAGTACAGAAGCCACAAAAAAACTATTATACCGGTGAAAGGATGCTTTCCGTCCATCCTCTACAAACTCATTTGTTAATACTTCCAGACACGCATCCTTCAATTCAACGATCAGGGTGATAATCGTTAGCCGTAGCCTGGCGTCCTTGTCATCACGCACACGTCCTGCACCACTAGATTCCAGGCACCAACTATCCAGTTGGGAATACACCTCCCTGCCAACTCTTCCTGATTCTGTAAAGAGCTGATCTGTAGTCGTCACCCCTGACCTGGTAACAACTTCCACCACCTCAACCAGCTTGACCAGCTTCTCACTGACCTGTTGATTCATTCCGCAGATATCCCGAATCAGGAGCACCTTTTGCTGAAGACTGAGGGAACCAACACCGAAACTGAGCGAATGGGATCTCTCCGGATCAATATTCAACAGGATACCGAGCACAGAGGAAGTCATCGCATCCAGGCTTACTGCCATCTCACCCATGAACTGCGATAAGGTATTGGTTGCCTTCCTACGTATGGATGTAGCCATAATACTTCTTTTAGCACATGGAATCTACATATTTTATTTCATAGCCCGGGTTATAAGAACACCCTATCAAAAGTGTCTTTTGGCGCAGGGATATGGCCAGTAATCGATCAGTTCATAGATAAAGCCATTCATGTCCAGGTAATTGGCCCCCATGATCCGGCCGCCCCGGGATTTGGCCCTGACAGCCTTCGGATTGGCAAAAATTTTCCCGGTGACAGGATCTTCAACAATATCATTGTCATTATAGAAGAAGCCAGGTGTATTCTTCAGCCCGATAAAGATCTCGCCGAGCTTAGTGTACTTCAGCTTTAGCGTATAAACAGAATCTACCCTCAACTGGCAAAAACCGAAAGTGCTGTGAAACAAGGCGCGTGGCACAAGTGAATCTGTGGGCACGTTGATCGTTGCGGTATCATGTTCTCCTACCAGGAACTTAAAAGCTGTTCTCCAATAGTCAGTCGTTGCCGGAATGCGTTCACTGATAAACGCTACCAGCTTTCCCGTGACCATGGTATCTCTCGTAGAAGGCTGGCAGCGAGACTGCACCATTATCATCAACAGCAGGCTGGACAAGAAGGTTACGCGGATCATAGTAATATGAGCATACGAATTCAATAGCATGGTTGAATATTTACCGGTATTAGTAATGAAGTTCAAGCAAAGTAATTCACCTCTCCTATGGCAGAGATGTACGCATGAATACTGGTAGGTTGGGAAAAGTTCGAGTTGACAGGGAAGTCAACTAAGGTAACTATTTCATTGAAATTCTCCGATAAGAAAAAAGATCAACATCGATTTAAAAGTTACTGCATTCATTATTCCAAAAGATCGGTTGTGGCTGGCTGTACAGGACAAGGAACTACGGCATAAACACGAAGAGGCCGGCACACAACGCTATCCTTTATTCCGTTCCTGCTTGTCCCTGTAGCTGCCGCAACCGGCGCACGCTTCCATAATTTTTTAACTTTTAAAATGTTGAATTATGGAAAAGCAAACCACTCCTCCAGCCTGGACAGTAGCCGCTGAAATTGAATTAAGCTACAAATCCAATGTGAAGCCTTCTGCAAGGCCCACCATTACGGGAGCAGAGGATTTACAACAATTGTTTTTGAACCATTGGAATGAAGAAAAGCTGGAATTGCTGGAGCAGTTCAAGGTAGCATTGATCTCTCGCTCGAACAGGGTTCTGGGCATCCTTAACCTAGCATCCGGAACCATCACCGGCGTGGCTGTGGATATCAGATTGCTGTTCGCCGCCGCATTGAAGACGAAAGCCACTGCCATAGCTATTTGCCACAACCATCCTTCAGGGAATTTGGAGCCCAGTCCGGCAGACAGGCGGCTTACAGAAAAAATTAAGGCTGCGGGAGAATTGCTAGATATAGACCTGCTGGATCATATCATACTGACAGAAGATGGTTACTTCTCATTCGCAAATCAAGGGCTGTTGTAGCCCTTTTTTTATACGTTCTTTTTATCACATTTTTTCCGCATCGAGGTCCGGAAATCCTACAGCACAAAATGAATTTTTCTCATCTAAATATCCAACATATACTATTATCCGAGAGAGATCATGTCTGATTTCCGAAGCTATCTTTTCAGCCATCAATTCATCACTAGCTACGTAAACATAAACATATAAAGTCTTACGATAGACTTTAAAACTTCTCCTCAGCAAAAGTGAATTTTCTATTATTGAGTTAAAATCATTTTCATTAACTCTCTTTACAACGACTACCATCTTTACTTCACCCTTCTGCATATAGAATTTATCAGGAACTGTCATTGAGCCTCCAGCATCCCATGTTATACTTTCTGACTCGTAAATTTCAATTAGAAATTTCAGAACAGCTTCATTTCTTACAGTTGGATTTCCTAGCGCCACTTTCTCTGCGAAATATTTTATCATCTCCTTATCAACATCGAATTCTAATATTTTTTTAGATAGGTGCAAGAATTGCGGAGAGCTATAACTCCACATTTGTACCCCAGCAATATCTTTCATTTCTTTGATAAGTTCCGGACGTGGGCTTACTAATTTTCTTTTGTCTTTGGAATCAGTAATACACCAATCTTCTTTTAAGTCATCGCAGATTAACAACACTGGCCGATTCTTCTGTTTGGCTAATTCCAAAGTCTGTTTCCAACAAATCAAATCTCCAAATTTTGAGATTCCCAAATTAGCCTTTTCCTTTTCATCCATATAACCAGGCGGCATACAATGCCGATAGCGAAATTCACCTTCTTCAGCTATCTTCATCAATTCCTGATGAGTATAAGTGGGTGTAACTTCAAAATAATCTAACAAATTATCATCCTCAATTGAACTGGCATGCTCCTCTAATTGCTTTTCCATAAATTGCTCCATCAAACTCACCAGAACCTCACTTTTCTTTTTCAACAACTCCAGCTGTTCATCCATTTCAGAAAAAATATCTTTCTTAAAATAAGGATGCCTATCTTCTTTGGCCGTTAAATTTTTCAGCTGTTGATACTGATTGACAAATTTCTGTAAATGCTGATCAGGAAAGTGCTTTTCCCTGATTATCCGATACTCTTCTTTCGGATTATTCAGTACTTTTTCTTTATTCTTCAAAAACTCATACTCCGCATAATTTGTAATAAACAGCCTGCCGCTTAGTTTACTGAAAATATTAGCGTAAATATCCTGCCTGTAAGAATGAAGAAACTCCAAAAAATTCAAGAGAACAGATGTGTCGAAAACAAAAATCGCTTCCTTCCATATTTTCATTTCTTTTTCTGTTGACCATTTATTCAATAAAGATTTCATATTCTTTTTATCTCGTTTTTACATCATCTAAATGTAGTCCTACAAAAACGTTCAACGCTTTCAATGAGAAGACAAGGATGTGTCTTTTTTTGATGATGAATCTTTTAAAGTAACAGACGCTAATGAAGACTTTTCTATTTCAACTTTCAAAATACTTATTGAATCCGAAACAGCTTTCACTTTTTTTTCGAGCTGCTCAATTCGACTATCTTGTTTTTCTTTAGGTAACAGTAGCAACAGCCACCCCACTATTAAAGAAAAAACAGCAGTGATCAATCCAACAAGAAAATTATTCCATACTGGGTTTCTCTCAATCCAATTCTTTTCTTCATAGTCATGATTTTTTATAATCTCATAATCATCTCTAAATTTTGGATGCGGCCTACTTTTATATTTTTTCGAGGCTACAATTGTCCCTTCAATCTTACTCCTTATGCTATATGAAACAGGGCTATGCGAATCTCTTTTTAATATTATTTCCGCGTGATATCCTACACGAGCACTACCTTTGTCTTCAACCTCGTTTATGACAGCTTCGATTATTTCTTTCTTTTGTGAATCGTTCATCATCTATCAGTTTAGGGTTATTTAGACACTGTGTATGTTTACTGCAATTACTTGCCGGTTTCAGAAGGAGATTCTTCGTTTATATTTGATTCCGATTCAGAACCACCAAAGAAATAAAATAGCACTCCGAAGAAGAAGACACCTGTTAGTGCCACCAATAAGTATCCTACGAAAGACAAAACTCCTGAAAAATTTTGATGCCCTTTATTCGCCAAATGATCGCTATAGAAAAAACTCCCAGCACACAACAAAGCAGTTACAAGAAATGCAATTACAGTTTTTGAATATTCGGTTAGATTTTTCTTCTTTTCAGGATTTCCTGTCAGACTAGGTTCTTTTCGTACATGATGCCCTCCTAAAAACGTCGGAAGCATAATTAAAAAAAAAGCAAAGAATATAAGTAGTAATCCTGCGCTTCCAGATTCAATCTGGCCGGACAGTAGATTAGAAGTAATATTGATTTTCCCTGTCGCTTTTGCATCCACGGTCATCAAATAAAAACCTCCAATGCCGAAAAGAATTCCTGAGACTTGAGCTATCAACTTTCTAACTTCCTTTGGGTTCCACATGTTAGTTTTGGTGTTGTATGTGGACAAAATATATAAAAAGCGGGGAAGCGTCAAGAAATATATCTATTTTATTATATATAATAACATAACCCAATGTATTAGAGTTTTATAGCAAACATTATTTAAGTATCTTTAAGTATCGTTACTATTGTTATTTATAACATTCATTTCCCAGACATGCAACCGTCCTTCGATCAATTACCTGAAAAAAAGCAACACGAGATCCGCCAGGTGGTGGAAGTGATCAAAGAAGTCATTGATCCGGAGATGGTGATATTGTTTGGATCTTACGCCAAAGGAACCTGGGTTGACCACCAGTATCACTCTGGCGGTCTTCTCAATGAATATACCAGCGATTATGATTTCCTCGTTGTAACGCAAACAAGTGAAAAAGACGCTTATGTTCTGGAACATCAGGTAATCCAAAAAACCGATCATTTTAACCCACCGGTAAACCTGGAAATTCACGGTATCGATCACATCAATAAAGGACTGGAATGGGGAGAATATTTTTGGGCTGACATCATTAAAGAAGGGATTGTCTTGTTCGACAAAAGGACAATCCAATTTTCTCAGCCCAGGGAACTTACCCCACTTGAAAGAAAAGAAAAGGCACAGAGATATTTTGATACGTGGTTTCCACAAGCAAATGAATTCTTAATTGATGCTAAGCATGCAGCAGACAGAAAGAACTTCAAAAAATCTGATTTCGAACTACACCAAGCTGCAGAAAACCTGTATTACGCCACCTTAACGGTTTTTACAGACTACAAACCCAAGCTTCATAATCTCTGGAAGCTTAGAAAAAAGGCCAAACCATATTCAGAACAATTATACTTAGTATTCAGGACTGAAACAGACAAGTCGGAAGAAAACTTATTTGAATTACTGAAGCAAGGATATATTGAAGCGCGTTATGATCCCAAATTTTCTATAAGTGAGGAAAATATAAACATACTAATAGAAAGAGTCTCCAGCATGATACCTATCGTAGAGCAAATATGTAAAACAAGAATTGAAAGTCTCTAAAGCAATTATTTTCTTGAATACATTTTCTGCCTGCCATTAACTTGAAACTTCAAGCTTTTATTTTTTACCATTTTACCTAAAACTGCGGAAATAGCGACTGAATTTAATTTCAGCTTTCTCTTCTCATAGAAATACTGAAGAACATCTCTTACGTAGCGAGGTGAATTGAAAAAATCAGTATTATCGTATAAATCCTCGATTAACATTGTCGCATTAACTTTTTCTTTTCTATTTGGACTCAAAGAGAAACGAGGCTTATCGCCAAACTTTACATCAAAAATATCTTTAGGAGGAACACCAATTGCTTTCGCTATTTCAATAATATAAGTAACTGAACCCTCGCCTGTCTTTTCAATACGAGAAATAGTTTGATATGTAAACCCGGTCATATCTGCTATATCTGCAATACTGTAACCAGCAGCTTTTCTAAGCTGCATTAACTTAGCTCCTACCTTTTTGGTTTCCTTCTGGTTACGATAAATTTCCACTCTCCAAAAAGACTGGACTTTTATAAACTCTTTAATTAACTATCTTTAATATTTGGATATATAAAGTTCGGTTCTTAAATTCGCATCAAACGTACATATTCCTTTACTCATTGACTGTGCCGTGAGAAAGCACCAGACACAATGAGCATAAAGGCAACATATTCCAAAACATTAAGTGCAGGGCACTATTCTCCTGTATTGACTGTGCCACTTTCTCACGGACAGTTATGCAAGACAATAGTCCCTGCCTTAATTTTTTCCTGCCTTCACTTCATTTTAATACACTTTGACTTTTTAAGAATATTCAAGGCTGTGAACTGGGATTGCATTCATGTCAGAAATCCCTGGGTGGTTTCCCCAAAGCCCGTTTTAACCTCTGAAAACAGCGGAGGGCAGGTAAGTTCCATTGCCTGCTGCTCCGCATTTTTTTATCCTCACGCTCACGCCTATGTGAAACCAATTACTAGCTTTTTATGCAAAAGTTTTTCGCTGCTTCACCAGGCAGCCAATGCTGCTACGGATGCAGTGCAGCCCGGCACCACTCCAACTTCCAGCTACTGGGGCTGGCTGCATTCCGTAGCAGTTTTCTCATTTGCGGTTTTTCATTCCAGCGAAGGGCAGGCCAGTCGCAAGGCTTGCACCTTCGCTTTCCTTTCTGCCTGCCACCAAAACAACCCCTCATATCATGGACGAATCCGTTTCATTCTTACTATTCCTTGTCATTCTCTGTATCTGGGATCTTTTACAGAGACGCATAGACAAAGACTGAAAACCTTACCAGGCACGAGGTTCAGGAGCAACCTGAATACCACATTCGCCTTCAACACTGCTCCTCCTTCATTATTTCAAACCAATAACACAATTCATGAAACTACTGGTGTTTTTCGGATCGATGATACTTGGTGCACTTATAAAGATTCTCCTGGACAAAGCATTCAACTACTTCGCGCACCGGTCCAACAAAGACTGACACATAACTGCTGGGTATGCAGTAGAAACACTGTACATAATTCGCCGGAACACCGCATTCCTATAACATTTCCGATCACCATTAAACCACACACTAATCATGCGATTACACATCACACAACTATCAATGATTCTCTGCTGTATGCTGGCTGCACTTGTGGCAAAGGCTCAGGACAGCTCCTACACACTGAGCGGCAGAATCACCAATGAACGCGGAGAGCCGCTTTCGGACGTAACCGTTGCCAGACCGAACGGAAAACAGGGAATCGCAACCCTCACCAATGCCAAAGGCATCTTCTTCCTGCCGGGAGTGATCTCATCCCATACGATACTCGTTACCCATGTCGGTTACCAACGGCAGGTCATTGCTGTTAAAGGCCGCACGGAAATCAACATTGTCCTGAAATCTTCCAATACCTACCTGGACCAGGTCGTGGTACAGGCTTACGGCGTTACCAACCAACGGATCACCACTGGTAATATCAGCAAGGTTACCGCCACAGAAATAGATAAGCAACCTGTGATCAATCCCCTGCAGATCCTGCAAGGCAGGACACCGGGCACCTCTATCACCAATGTGAGCGGAGCAGCCAGCGGCTCCATAAAAATTGAGATCCGCGGACGCAGCTCGATTGACCCCACCAAACCAGCGGAGCCACTGTATGTCATTGATGGCGTCCCGATGACCACGCTGAATCTTTCCAATGTAGAATCTATTGCAGCAGGATCCGCCGTCTCACAAGGAATGATCCAATCCGGTATGGCATCTCCCGCCGGAGGGCAAAGCCCATTTTTTAACATCAATCCTGCTGATATTGAAAGTATAGAAGTACTCAAAGACGCTGATGCTACGGCCATTTATGGCTCACGGGGTGCCAATGGTGTGATCCTGGTCACGACCAAGAAAGGGAAAGCGGGCAAAGCAGGTACCGAACTGAATGTATACACGGGCTTCAGTAAAGTCACCCGTTTTTTTCCTTTGCTGAATACGCAGCAATACGTGGCGCTGCGCAAAGCTGCGCTGGCCAATGATGGTCTTGCCATCGATATGATGAGCGCACCTGATCTGGTAGCCTGGGATACTACCCGATATACAGACTGGCAGCGTTATGCCTTTGGTGGTACCGGCAGGACTGTCAGTGCACAATTGAGCATGCAGGGAGGAACCGCACTCACCAATTTCCGCGCCAGTGCCGGCTACAACTACCAGCGCGATATTACTGCCATTGCCGGGGGTAACCAGCGGGGATCAATGGCGATGGCGGTCCAACACAAAACGCCGAATCAGAAGTTCACGTTGGATCTGTCTGCTCAGTATAGCATTACCCACAGCAACCTGATCTACTCCGCAGGAAGCGCATTACTGCCACCGCATGCACCCGCTATCTTCAATGATAAGGGAAGTCTTAATTATGCAGGTTGGGCACCACTGGCCACCAGCTATGCTTTTGCTTCGCTGCTACAGCCGTATGAATCCACCGCGCATTTGCTCAATAGCAACCTGGTGCTATCTTATGCCATCATAAGAGGTTTGACCGCCCGCATCAATCTTGGTTACAACAATTCGCAAACTGCACAGGAGCACACCCTGCCGATCCGGTCGCTCAATCCGGACATGAACCCGCGGGGCTCTGTCAGTAAAGGACGAAGCTATTTTCATAACGTTATTAGTGAACCGCAGTTAGAATACACTACATTCCTGTCGAGAGGTAAGATTACTGCCCTGGCAGGAGCCAGTTATCAGCAGAACCTGACGACCGGCTTGCTGACAGCAGGCTCCAACTACACCAATGACCTCTTATTGGGGTCCATCAATGCCGCCCCTACCAAACAGATTGTAGAAAACAGCGCGCAGTACAAATATGCCGGGGCCTTCCTGCGTCTTTCCTACAATTGGGAAAACCGGTATATCCTTAATATCAGTGGCCGCCGTGACGGATCTTCCCGATTTGCATCCGGCAGGCAATTCGGCAACTTCGGATCCATCGGCGCTGCCTGGATATTCTCAGAATCCAAAGCGCTCAAAGCAAGCAGCGTGCTGTCGTTTGGTAAGCTGCGCGCCAGTTATGGTGTTACTGGGTCTGATCAGATTGGAGATTACGGATTCCTGTCTCTGTGGGAATTTGGATCCACCGGTCAGTATGGTGGGCAGCAACCACTGTTCCCTACACGCTTTGCCGACAGCCTGCTGCGCTGGGAAGAGAACCGCAAGCTGGAACTGGCACTGCAACTTGGCTTCTTCAAAGACAGGCTGACCCTGCAGGTAGCATGGTATCGCAACCGGTGCGATAACCAGTTACTCTCGATGCCCATCGCCTCTCAAAGCGGGTTCACCTCCGTGATCTCCAACACGCCTGCGAATGTGCAGAATACAGGGCTGGAAGTGAACCTCGATATCCTGGCGATCAAAGGAACAACCTGGCAGTTACAAACCAGGTTATTTGTGGCCGCCAATCGGAACAAACTGCTCTCCTATCCCAACTTTGACCAGTCTCCCTACAAAAGTCGCTTTGTTGTGGGCAGGCCACTCAACCTGCAGCGACTGCTTCATTTTACGGGAGTGAATCCTGCCACCGGAGAATACCGGTTTGCGGACCTAACCGGAGATCAGGCGATCACTGTTGATTTTACCGGTAATACACCGGACGACAGGACTATCATCGATATGACACCACAGTATGAAGCCGGTCTTACTACAGAACTAACCTTTCAACAGTGGTCGCTGAGTGCATTGTGGTTCCATCGTAAACAAAAAGGGTTCAATGCACTGGTGGGGGCTGAACAACCCGGAGCACGCAAAAACCAACCCAGTCAGGTAATGCAGTACTGGCAAAAGCCCGGTGATATTGCTGCTGTTGGTAAGCCGCTGAATTACGGCACCAATAACAGCAACCAGTATGCGTTTTACTCCGATGCCCGTATCTCTGACGCGTCTTTCATCCGCCTGCAGAATGTTTCCCTGAGTTACAGCTGCCCGGATGCCTGGTTGAAAAAGTGGCACTTGTCCCAATTTCGACTGTTTATTCAGGGTGAAAACCTCTTGCTTGTCACCAACTACAAAGGATCTGATCCAGAGATCCAGCAGTTCGGATCCTTGCCACGTCCCGCGATTCTCACCGCTGGTATTTCTTGTAAACTGTAAACCACTCCACCATGCAACCTATCATTATCTCCCTATACAACTTCATCACCGGACAATACAGGTCTATCACGTGTTTCGGTGTGCTCTTCGGTTTGTTGAGTGGCCTGGTCGGCGGACTGGCTTCCTGCCACAAGATCATCGACATCCCTGATCCTACCGGCAGCATCCCGCAATCCCAGGTCTTTGCCACTGATCAGGAAGCCATCAGTGCGCTTAGTGGCGCTTACTACCAGCTGGCCAATACTCATATGCCCACCTTGCTGAACGGTGGCATGACGATATACCCGGCGCTTTCTGCCGACGAACTGAAAGTCTTTGACCAGGGTAATACCGAAGCCAGGCAGTTCAACGACAATCAGCTCCTGGCCACCAATCCAGCCATTGCGGCCAACCTGTGGGCAACCGCTTACCAGTCCATTTATCAGTTCAATGCCATCCTTGAAAATGCAGCATCCTCCCCGGGTCTTAGCCAACCAGTAAAGGATCAACTGAAAGGACATGCTTTTTTCGGCAGGGCACTGGTGCATTACTACCTGGTATCGCTGTTCGAGAAAGTGCCACTAATCACCTCCACCGACTGGCGTAATACCGGCTCGCAAGCGCAAGCCACGTCTGACCAGGTATACACGCAACTGATTACCGACCTGCAACAAGCAGTTTCATTGTTACCTGAATCATATGATTTGTTACAGGGAGGTCGATTGATCGCCAACAAGTATGCAGCTATGGCCCTACTGGCGAGGATGTATGCCCAGCAAGACAACTGGTCAGCGGTAGCTGAACTGTCCGACCAGGTGATCAGCAGTCCGCTGTACTCACTGGCACCAACAGCCGAAGCAGTATTTAGCATCAACGGCCCGGAAGTGATCCTGCAATGGCAGCAGGATCCCACAGGCTGGTCTTTCAACGCCACCCGTGAGGGAATGACATTGCTGCCGATTGACGGAATCTTTCCCTTTCCGCCATTCGCTTACCTGACCACCTCCCTGTTACAGGCATTCGAGCCACAGGATCAGCGCCAACAGCAGTGGCTCCGCCACCGCCAGATCAATGGCACCACGTATTACTATCCGGCCAAATACAAGATCGGGCCCAGCCAGGCGATGCCCGGAGCCGCTTTGAGTGAAGGCACTGTGGTGATCCGGCTTGCTGAGATCCTGCTGCTGCGGGCAGAAGCCAGCGCCATGATGGGAAATACTGAAGCTTCGCTGACAGACATCAACACCATTAGAGGGCGGGCCGGACTCCCACCGTTGCCTACGTCACTTTCGCAGCCCCAGACACTGGAGGCGCTGCGGCAGGAAAGACGTATAGAACTGTTTTGCGAATGGGGACACCGATGGCTTGACCTAAAGCGATGGGTCATCGCCCGCACTGTGCTGGAAACAAACAAAGGCATTCAGGTACCTGCTCACGGTCTTGTATATCCCATTCCGGCCTCTGAACTCGTAAACAATCCGGCATTGCAACAACATACCGGCTATTGATCACACCCTGCGCATCAGAATAGCGGAGCCCTTTGTAGCATTATAACGATGGCTATAAGGAAAGCGACTCCCTGAATAACTGGTAATTACTTAGTGTGAGTGTGTGGGTATGGGCTCCCTATTCTTGCGCAGGTTAATTTTTTTCTTATGAAAACAGTAAGGAAAAAACAACAGCAACACAAGTCACCTGAAAGAATCGAACAATCTCCTTTTGCCAAATTGCTGGCCAAGTATAGCAGTATTTCTACTGACGCCAGGCAGTTCCTGGAGAAGTACACGTATATCAAAAAGGTTTATAGAAACCAAACGCTCACTCCTGCCGGAGAAATTTCCCAAAGCATTTACTATGTCCATTCCGGCGCGCTGTTGCTACATCAGAAAAATCATAAAAGAGCCGTTAACACCGCACTCTTTTTTCAGGGAAGCATAGCGCCGCATCCCATTGACTTCTTTTTTGAATTGCCCGCACAACAAGACCTCAAAGCTGCTTGCACCTCATTGGTGTATGTGATGGATCTTTCTCATGCACGGCTGTTTTTTCGCTATTATCCTCAACCTATTTTATCCCTGCAATACCTGCTGCTGCAATCCAGGCTTTCTTTCACTGAAAAAGAACAGTTGCAGCAATTGACTACGAAAGAAAAACTTCGGCACTTCCTACAGATCCACCCTGATGCACCACGCCTCCTGCAATCGAAAGCCATTGCAGCCTATCTCGGCGTGCAGGCTGAAACACTCTCCAGGGCGAAGAACAAATCCCCACGCAATCAGCAAACTTTAAAATCATCATAAAACGACTGCCATGAGTAAAAACATGGAATATACCAGCCTTAGCTTACCTGCAAAATTTATCGGCAATCCGATGAAATATGTAGCTGATTTCTTCTACTACAACTGGAAATACCAGGCCCTCGATACCCTGCATGAACACTTCATGGCATTACTGAAGCCCAAGCGTCGGAAAAAATTGATCAAACGCGGGTCTGATCAACTGTTCTATGTTGAAACACTCTCCAAATTACTGGAAGCCATGTGGCTGGTATGGCAAGAGGATAAAGAACAAAAAAAGGGAGCAATACCAGATGAGCTGCAGGATTCGATGTTCCTGTTTGATAAGCATTTTTTTATCAGAGAAACAGAGAGAAACCACTGGCGGGCAATGCCGCGTTATCTCTGTGAAGAAGAATTCTTTATTCCCATGATCAGTGTTGACCTGTTTTTTAAACGCCACTCCTTATCAAAATGGAAAGACCTTTTAAATGAAGTGCTCCACAATATTCTTGGAACGGGTGTAGGAGATTTCGGCAACGATTATACCAATCCGTATGAAGTCCACTTTTCCCTTGCATGCCTGATCGAAGCCAGTTATCTGATACACATACGACAGCAGGATTACTTCATCAACTATATATCCGCGCTAAAAGGCGCTACGAGTCCCTTACCAAACCTACATCCAGACGAATCTAACCATAATAAAGAACCGAACAATGAAGCAATCAATTTCGAAAGTGCCGGTATTCCTCACCCATCTCCTGAGACGACCTAAAAGATCCTGTTAACGCACAGGAAGTATCAGGGCGCTCTTACCAATACCTGGCAACAATTTATCAATACCATACCATTATGGCAATAACGCTAAATCATTCTCTACAGGCTATCGTTAATATAGCAGTAGAAGTGCTGCACCCCCACAAAATAGTGCTACTGGGATACATCAATAAAGCAGGGCAGAGTATTTCTCTCTTGCATCATCGCCTCCACGACAACAATGACATGGCAGCCCTTATCATTGCAATCATCATAAGTAATGACTGTAATGACAAAAAATACAAGCTCAATTCCATTGAGGATCGTTCCAAAAACCATTTACCTACTACTTGCGTGTTGCTTACAACAGTATCATTGAAATCATTGACGGAAGGCGGTAATGAGTTTGCCATCCGCGTGCAACTGTCGGCAAACATTCTGTACCAGCAATGGCAAGCTGCGCCACATATCCTCAAATCGATCCAGGAAATAACGCTCAAACCACTCGATCAGACAGACCTGTTTGTATGGTATCGAAGGGCTCACCTTTTCCATCAAACAGCCAGCCTTCACCAGTTACTGGGCAACTATCTAATGACCGCGTTCTGTATGCACCAGGCTACAGAACAATTATTGCATATGCTGATCATCTCGGCAATCGGCTACGGTGTGGTATCTCACAACCTGGATCGATTGCTGCGCATCCTTCGGTTCTTCAACAGCAGGTCCAATGAAATTTTTGTAAAAACAACAGATGAACCAACCAACCGCCTTCACCTACTCAACACCACCTATAAGAATTTCAGATACCGGAATGAAGACAATGTCACCGAAAAAGATACACGATACTTCCTGCAGGAATATGAAAAACTATTGGCAGTAGCAGACGAGATCATACTTCAGCAACACCCGTCGCAGCAGACGTAGCAACAGTATTTCCCTTAAAGCTACACTTGACGAACATATTCTTTCACACGCTTAAACAACTCTTATAATGAAAAAGAAAAAAGGGTCAACACCTCCTCGACGCTCTCAGCCTGCTGTTCAGCAATCAGGCATGTCCCAAAAGGAACTGGCAGCCAGAACCCAAAAAATCAAGATGCAGTTTCAGGACATGATGCAACCCATAGACGTGCCACTCAGTGAGCAGCAACTGGCAGCTATAGAAAAAGGCCTACTCGATCTGTTGCAGCACTTAGATACAGTCAGCAATACCCTTGCTCACACGATACTTTATCTGAAATGTTTCGATCAGAACCACCGGGAGCGATTGGCCAAGCCTGGTACAGGCTTGCGCCTGCAACAACAACTTCACCAGCGTGAATCGGAGATCAGGCAGGCCATTCCTTTTTTGATGTTAACCAAGATTGAACTGCAACACGCCTTACCTGCGGTGGACGCATTCTGGAAGCAGCACGAAAGAGGAATGGGCCTATCCATCTCCACGCTCACCAGTGAAGAGACCGCCGCCTATTTCCCGGACATTGTCTTCAATTCACAAAATTAACTCTACGCAAACGTTCAATGCAGAAGAAATCCCACACTATCCATCATTAATCTTTTCACATGGAAAACAAGAAAAACAACCTTAGCAAGCACCACCAGTCAGCTACGCAGGCATCCAAGAAAGCTGTACAAAAGGAAGGCAGCAGTAAAAAGCAAACTCAGACGAGAGCAGCCGTGGAAGCGGAGCTTGACGCGCTATTAGAACGCCTTCCCGATATCGAATTGAACGAACTGCAACAGGAAGAACTGGCCCAGGATATGATCAAACTGTATTCAACGGTGGCCATGCTGTCCACGAATGTGGAGCGGGTCGAAAAGTTTCTGTGTGCATTCAATCAAAATTACCCCGCGCATAAAGAGAGCATACGAAGATACAGCACCATGAAGAACAAAACCCTGCTAAATACGCAGCAGGCAGCCATGCACAAAGATATCCTGCGATGTTTGCCTTTCCTGAGCCTGCTGACTGTATCGCTTGAAAAATGCTATCAGGAGGTCTGCAGTATATGGAAAACACACGGCTCGCGCCAGGAGGCGAAACTGGCACTGGAGCAGCGCGGGAAGAATCAGGATCCGGATAGCTATAACGGCGGACCACTCAACTAAGTGTTGTATATTGCCTGTACCCAGCCCGGACTTTCGCAAAAGCTTCCCCTCTGCCATTGTTCATGATTAAAACATCTATTGATGGCCATCAAATTATTGATTTTTGCATTTCATCCGGAGGCGTTTTTCCGGCGTCATGCGCAAACACTAGTCGAGTACGGCATGCAGGTTTGCGGCTATGTTTCTATCACTGATGATATCCTGACTGTGTACGATGAGCAGGCTCCTGATATTATCCTGTTTGATATCGGCTCCGTCAACATCCGGTCTTATGCCAATACCTTTGAGTGCCCGTTACTGGCTGTTTCAGACAAATTTGATCTGATGGAACACGCCACTGTGCGCAGGCTCAGCTGTGAAACACCGGATACGGGGTTACAGATTTGCGGTTATGTTGAAAACAGGCCGGAGTTCCTGGTGACTGCTATCAACCAGGCACTAAGTGGTAGCAACTCCTTCTACACCAGTGAGGAAGCCCCGGAGTTATGAACAGAACAGAACAGCATAGAGTGATTCAATAACCCGATCAATGGCCCATCAGATCATAATTCCTGAAAACGAAACACTCAACTGTGGGGTGAAGGTGGTCGAAAATAATCCGGTACGCGGTCAGGCTTTGTTCATGAAAGGTCCTGGCGCTCGAATGATTCATGGCCCGCATATGTTTCT
>NZ_JBQCGW010000204.1:0-15918 GCF_051955275.1 Pseudobacter sp.
GGCCTGATCAGGTTTATGCCTGATAAAATCCAGGCTTTGTAGTCCAGAAAGTTCCTGGTAATTGTCTTTTTTAATCGGAGATCCGGCAAACTTTGCAATCAACGTGTCGTTCCCATTGAGGAAAAGATCAGCCACATGGTTCCATACAGCATCGAAGTCTTTACGCAACACTTCCATAATTCCACATTTACAACTTCATGGTCTCAGCTATCTACTAACCGGACCTTAATATTGCAACCTTCAGCTGCAACTCTGTGTCTAACCGTGTTTACGGCCATGTCTTCTCGGCCTGATATGATCTATAAATTTTGTCACAAAGTTTTTCTTAGTCTCCCCTGACTTGTGCTTGTTTTCTTCCTGAAGATTTGCTCCAGGTTGACGTCCCAGCCTTTCAGCACACGATTGTTCCAACACAAAGCCTTTTTTTGAGCAGACTTCAATCAGTTTGTCTATCAGTTCTTCGACATCTGATTTTCGATGTTCCTTGTTATCCAATCGATGTTCCTTGTTTCGGAGTATCACTTGATTGTTTTCCTTGTCATATATCCGCAACGAACCGTGAATGACAGAAAGTTCGATCTTATAGGGATCCATGCCTCCTTCCAATGTATTAAACTGCACCAGTTGCAAGTCACCACGCTCCAGCCCCTTTTTAATCAGGTTCATTTTTGCTTCGTTTTCACGGTCCACAAGATTGTGTGCTGCGAGTATTTTTGCCAGGTCGATACCTTCAAACCACTGCCTGGCGTACAAACCATTGTGAAACTTTTCGTCCCGATCAATCAGATACCATCTTTTGTCGTATCGGTCATATACAGGCCTTCCAGCGAGGAAATTGAACGCACGCTGTAGCGACCATTGCTGCTCCCATTTTTTCTTTTGTTCTTCCGTTTGTAAACTACTCCTGTTGTTGACATTAAAAATTTGGCTGACCTCTACACCGGATTTCTCGTGAGCTATCGATAAGGAAAACCTGGAAATATAATAATCATTATCCCTCTTTCCCTTGCTCAAATACACGGTGCCGGTAGCAGGAATGCCGTAAAAGGACCGCTGGAAACTGTGCTCCAACCGCTGATGACCTGCCTTTAATTTCTGCTGTAACTCATCAGTAAACAGTTCTGACATACCAATGCGGCTGAATTGTCTTTCGTTATGGGCCGCTTTTTCATCATCCATATGTAGATTTTTTAAGCCGATTGATTCTGGTATCCGGACTCTATTGATTTACAGCTGCAGTAATCTCGCGCGTCCCAATAAACTCGGGCTGATATTCAATTCCAGGCTGCGCCCACCGTTACGTTCACTGATCATTACGCGTACTTCTTGATTGCGGCTAATGGTAAAAGCAGGAAAGCCTATCACAATCGTCCGTTTCTGATCGCCGACAATGGGCACCAAAGTGTCAATAAACACCGGTATCAACTCCTTTTGTTGTATCGCCGTCCTTTTGGCGCGCTTGCGATCCTGCACAAAAAACTTTATGTATTCAGGGTGATAATTGATGAGGGATTGATTATCGAGAGACAGAGAGAACCATAACATATCCTGATGATAGATGATTTTTCGTAGGGTGAGCCTTACCTGTAGGTTACGGACAGTCCGTTTCAGGAAAGTATGTTGTTCTTTTACTGCTGCTGACATCATCAACAATTCGTGCTCAGGCATGGTATTGCCTTCCAGTTGTACGGGACTGCAGAACGAATCCTTGTAAAAAGATAAATTGAGAAAAGAAGGAACGGCGGCATAGTTGATTAGAAAAGAAAACAATTGCCCATCCGCTGTTATGACTGAGAGGTTGCTCTCTTTGAAATCCTCCGTTGCAGCTTTTATCTGCAAGACATTCTCTGCCCCGTTAGCCTTCTGCGCCAGAATGACTGCACTGCCGCGATCAACACTTTTGATCTGATAGGGAAACACAATATTCGTAGTCATGTTGGTAGACACAGTCATCCTGAATGGATCAATCAACCTCACCTTATAGCCAAGACCTAAGGATGATTGTGCTGAAAGTGGCGAAACACCGGCCAGCAGCAGCAACGACCATAAAAAACATACACATTTTTTCATACATCACTTTTTTATGATTAAACAACAACTACATCAACGACCATTTTTATCAAACAGCAATACCTCGTACCCTTTGCCGACGTTTACCCGGACAAGACGGGTTTTCTTACCAATCAAAGATTTAGCCGCTTCAATACCAGCAGATGCTGCCTGCGCTCCAAGAGAAGGATCGAGGGATGCGATCCCCAGACCTTGAATCGCCTGTTCAGTGGATTGCTTAGACACATCGCGCGTGATGGAGCCAGGAATGAAAACCCCCTCCATGCCATCGAGATCATATACTGATAACGCCACTGGGAAAATGCTTTTTCTGTATTGAATGGAAGACACATTGATCTGTAACCGATCTCCGTTCAAAGCCACTACTCCGTATATAAAGGTGTGTTTGGGTATCAGTACACCGGCAACATAAGCATCGTCATTCAACATCATCTCCACTGTTGAACCGTTCACCAATGTCTGTGCACTGGCAATGGTTGCCCGCAAAGCTGGCCTTGCCACGTCGTCTCTGTCTGTGGATTCAAGACCGTAGAAACCACTTCCTGCAACAACAAGCTTTCCAGACGTATCTGCCTTTCCCATTGAAGTGATCACCAATCTTGAAGACCCGTCCGACACAGGAAATACTGTCTTTTTCTCCTCCAGGGACTGTTCGCGGATTTTATCCCTGATGCGATCCGGATGCTGCACATCCAGAATTTTATCGAGCAGTCCATTGATCTGGTGCAGGGCGGGATCGGTGTCTTCAGCAGTTACTGAATTCATCATCTTTTCCAGCCTGTCTACATCCGTTCCAGCTACTGCAGGTGCTGTAGGGTATCCGGTCAATGGCTGGACAGGTGCCGAGGTCCTGTTCATCTCCTGGTCCAGCACGGCCAACTTCTTCATGACGCGCTCTTCATTTTGGTCAACCTTCCGCTGTGCGCTGGCCGGATATGGATCATAACCAAAGCGGGAGTCACTATAGCGGCCAGTATCAGCCAAAACCGGCGCAGTGGGCTTTGCATAATAAGGATCAGCCTTTACCTGGGACATGCGCCTGGCAGAATCCTCGTCTGCTTTCTCATAGAACTTCATTTTATTCCAGTTGCTGTCTGCTGATGGCCTGGCATCCGGCAAATTAATATTGAAGCCACGCGTCACCTTTTGCACCTCCGGTTGCTCCTTCCCAATAACTCCCAGGGAATAGCCTGCTAATGTCAGAAAAGGCAGCACCAACACCGGCAGGATCAACAACAGCTTTCTGAACCGGATAAACTTCTGTGAATGCTTCACTTCATTTTGCTTTTCCATCTCACTTGTTTTTATTCATCTCATACATTGAAATGATATGATCAATACTATCCACCATTCCTGGATATTCGTCGGTAAAAGACTGATACAGTTTTTTGCCAGTTGAATCCGTTCGCAGACTGTCCAAGTAATTTTTTATCGTAACTAACCGGCTGTACTCAGCGCCTGACAGCATGGACGGTTGTCCGGTAATGATTTCCGGAGCGATCATGTTAGCCGGCACTTTGATCGGATCCACTTTTAGCACACCGCTATCTCCGGTTACGCCTTTGTACACCAGGTAGGTGGACAACATCCCATACAAAGCACAGAAGATGAGCAGACCAATAATAACATACCGGCGTGGCCAGTTTACAGCCCTCCTGCTGAGCTGATCAGCCAGGCCGCGCTGGCGTCTATCGATGGCGGCGAAGAACTTTACCCAACTATTGCAGGCGGGAGACGGCTCCTTATTCTTCTTGAATATTTGAAACATACTTATCGGTTTGAAATGTTTACATCTCGGTTCTCCAGAATGGTCCATCTTTCGATCAGGAAACCGTGCGGATTGTTATCACTGCGACTGGTGTTCCTGAAGTATCCGTCTGTGACCAGGCTGCGCGTGACCACAGACGTTGACCGGGTAATCAGTTGGGTAGCGAAGCACTTGAAGTAATAGGGATATTGCTGTACATCCAGGCTTACGCTGTCAATCTCTATGCTTTGACTGATATTGCCCGCAATCACACTGTTGTAATAACCCTTTTCTTTGAGGTTGGTATACTCCTGTTTAGCAGATCCGTCCGCCAGGTACAGGGCTTTGGTGATATTGCTTAGAATCACCTTCTCATCTGGATCCAATGAGAAAAAATAAGTATGGAACATGCGAATGTGGTCTCTTGCCTCAACAGGAATATTATCCTGTTTACCTGAAGCAACCGCTTCCATTACCTTCCCGCCGGATAGCACATAGATCCTGTCCTGCACAGAAGAGGCAAGCACGAAAGATTGATACAAACAATAAGTACAGATCAAAAAACAGACAAGGATAATGAACAGCGTAAAGAACCGTATATATTGGAAGGAACGCTCAATGTTCCTGGCTTTTGGAAACATACTCTCACATTTTCATTCTCACAAATCATCAGCGCGGCAGCAGACGACAATCCTAACCGCCTGATATTTTCTGGTGCATCCTACTCAGGGCTTCAGCCGTTCCTGAAGTAGCCATATTGGTCACATTGCCAGCTGCGTTGGTCACCCTGGAAGTCAGCATATCAGCGCCTGTTACCCATACGATATGATTAGCAATGGTGGGAACAGTAGTATATCCGTAGATACCGATGATCAGGAAAACCATGTACCCCAAATCAGTGGACGTAAAGAAGGTGTCTCCTGTCTGCTGAATCTGGCCCAGATCTATTTTGAGCATCTCTACCTGAATAGTAGCCATGACCGATCCGAAAATATTGGCCACTGGTAACCACAGAAATACATTTAGGTACCTGGCCAGCCAGTGTTTCATCGTGTGCTGGAATCCATCGAACACCGAAATGCCCAACACCAGCGGCCCAATGATGGCCAGGATAACCAGGTTGAAAGTTCTCAGGGTATTGATGCAGAGGGCCACTGCGGCAAAAAGTAATTGAAGTATTTCCGCGATGGCCATCTTGATGACATACCGCATACTGTAGCCCACTTTGGCCATCATAAACCGGACATCGTTACCGATGGATTCAAAAAAATTCTCACTGGGAAGCGGTGTGCCGGGTGATTCCTTTTCATGGGTATACTTGTACCATTTTTCTCTGTTGCCTTCACCAGTCGGTCCTACATACATATCCCACACCTCCGATTTACGTATTGCAGAATCCCTCAGCTTCAGCATGGTCACCATCGCCTTGTCTGCATTATCGACCATGCCTGCAGTACCCGTCACTGTTGGCTTCATAACGGTATTGATCAGACTAATCAGTAAGGGAAAATTCAGGATACAGAATCCGAGCACAAATGGCCTGAATAAGGGGTAGAAATCGATGCTCTCGGCCCTCGCCAAATGGCCCCAAACCCGGTAGGCAATGTACCACAACGCTCCAAAGCCAGCCAGTCCCATACACACGCTGATCAACTGGGAACTCAAAGGCATCAGCTTGTTGTAAATCCCATCAAGCACTTTATGCAGGCTGTTCAAAGTACCTACAGCGCCATTGCCCTGCCCGGTCTGGGCTAAACCAATAGCAGGCGCTATAAGCAGCAGCCATGCTACTGTGATTCTTCTTCTCATATACCACATTTTTCATTCTCACAAATCACATTTCAGTTCAACAAACCCGCATCGGTTACCGGATGCCATTGATCTGCTGGAGCCGCTGGAGCTCGATCTTCTCTTTGCGTCGCTGCAAACTCAGGATGGAGGTCGAATTGTTGAAGTCGCGCAGGAAAACGAGCTTATCTTCCATGCTGTTGTAGATCTTATCGATTTCCGTCAACCGTTCTTCATCACTCATCCTGAGCCGGTTGGCGGTGAGTACCGTCAGCAGGTCTTCCAGGTTCTCCAGCGATGCATCAAAAAGTCTTTCATAGACCCCTCCGATATACACCATCTCCCCGGCAGAGAAAGAGCCGGACCTATTGAAACTTTTGAAAGCTTGTTTGTATTCTTTGACCAGCGACACCTGGTAATTGACGATGTCAGCAACACGCCTGTACTGGCGCACTGCCGGGCTCACCTGCATCAATCCGTCGAGGAATACTTTATGGAGCTCGAAATTCCCCTGGCTGATATTTTTGACAGCATTGTACCCTTTGGTAAGGATCTCATATCCCTTTTTCATATCTGCCAGGATCTGCCTGAACTGAGCCAGCTTCTCAATGTTCAGCGCCAGCTGCTGCAGCTCCTGGGCCTGCGCCCACACACGACTGGCGGGCATTCCGGCCAGGACAAACACAACCACCCACACACACTTTTTCATACTCTTCATTTTATTCCTGTTATCTTTTCCATCACACGCACATCCTGCTTTTCCCGCTTCATCAGGTTCAGCAGCTTTGCTATCTCCCCAGACCAGGATTGTATGAACTGGTAACGATCAGTCACGTCCGCAAAGACCAGGTCGATTCGTTTGATCCGCTCATCATCCGACAATTGCAGATTGCCAGGAGCCAGCAGCGCGTCCAGATCGCGGAGCAATGCCGTGCAGGCATCATTCATGCCATCGATTACGCCTTGCGCATAACTCACATGGCCAGCGATGAACAGTTCACTGCCACGCTTCAGCCGCATCACCTCCTTCCCTTTCTGTCTGATGGCGGCTGTCAACACGATGATATCGGCTACACGCGGATACTTTCTTACATTGGGATTAATAGCTACCAAACCGTGAAAGAATAACTGATCGAGCGAATAGTGGCCTGCTTTGATGGAGCTGAGCACACCCAGACCATTCTTTACTGTGGAGTAACCCTTTTGCAGGTACTCGATGTATACTTTGTTAGCAGCTATTTGTTCCAGGTACATTTTAATTTGCCTGCTTTGGGCCAGGGAAGCCAGGGAAGACATCATACACAGCGCAAGAAGAATGCTTTTCATGGCAATGCTTATTTCAGTCCGTAAATAGCTTTAACCCGTTTCAGTTCCTGCTCACTCAGGACCCGTTGCAACGACAGCTGGATGTTTTCGGCATTGAACATGCGCAGGTCAGTGAGATTCTCGTCGATGGCTGCTGCCACCCTGTTGATAATCTCCAAACGCTTACCGTCACTCATTTCCGTGGCAAATGAATTGACCACCAGGAACAGCTGATCAATGTTCTTCAGGCTCTCGTCAATGATGCCGTTGAATACAGCTGTCATGTACTCGATTTCTTTGAGAGAAAAATTCTTATCACTGCGGAACATGCGGATCGCCTGCTTGTACTCATCCACAATGGAAACTTGCTGCTTCATAATGTCCCGTACTTTCTGATAGCCACTGATAGCATCTTTTACTCGTTTGAGTTCATCGAAGTACTTCGCGTATTGCTCCCGGTGTTTATCCATCCAGCCACCGATTTCATCGAGCTTCAATTTGCTCAGCGTATTCTCGACGGCCTTCTGCGCGTTCTGCAGCCAGATCGTTTTGTTCTGTAATCGCTGTACAGCCAGATCAGCGGCCTTAATGGCTGCAATCAGGGCTTTGCGAACTACTTCCCAGACTATGGCATGGCTTTGCTGCGTAGGGAAAATCGTTACCACCACACACAAAAGGAATACAAGAATCCCCTTTTTCATAACTCACAATTTTTAGGATGATCAATCAGTCTTCAGGCTGCCGGTTCCAACGCCAGGGCCGCGATACCTTTTTCCATGCTGCCGAGACGTTCTGCATATTCCAACACCCGTACACGTTCCTTTCCTTCTGTGGTAAAAGCGAGGTACTCTTCCCTGCACAGTTCATTGCGAAACACCTTACTGATCTTTCCGCCAATCTCCACATAGATTTCCCGGATATCCCTGTTAACGCTGAGCAGTATTTCTTTGCCTTTTTCTGACATCCCGAGCACGGATTGCAACTGGTCAAACTTGTTTACGAACTTGCGCATATCCATCAGAATCTTCACGTCGCAATTGGCAATGATTGCGTCCTTGATAATTGGGGAACTGATCAGGTCGTCGAGCTCCTGTGTGATCACACCCGGGATGCCATCAAATTTTCTCATCGTCTTGAAAGCATACCGGATGAACTCCGCCATAGAGCTGCGTGTGATCGCTTTCCAGGCTTCATCGATGATGAAGCATTTGCGTTTCCCTTTCAATTGCCGCATCTTGGAGATGACCATTTCTACCAGCACCAGCGCCACGACCGGAAACAGGATAGGATGATCTTTTAAATTGTCCAGTTCTACCACAACAAATGGCTGATTCAGGATATCATGTTTACCATCTGCATTCAGAAGAAAGGAAAATTCGCCGCCTTTGTAGTACGGACGTAGCACATACAAGAAGTTGTTGATGTCGAAGTCACGGTCTTTGATATTGTACTGCTGCAGTTCGGTGGAGTAATCGTTTTGCAGGTACTCATAGAAGGTATTGAACGATGGCGCTAACGAAGGATCGGTTTCGAGCTTTCGGTAATATCCCTGCAACGCATTACTGAGGGCCACATATTCGGAGCGCTGAAATTGTTCGTGCTCCTGCTTCCATAAAGCCACCAGCAAAGCTTTCAGGCTTTCCTTTTTTTCGGTGTCCAGGCGTTGTCCGGGAGGCAGGTAAAAAGGATTGAACTGAATGGGATTGTCCTCCCGGTACTCGAAGTAATAGCCACCTACCAGGTCGCAAAGTCCGCGGTAGCTGCCGCCAATATCACAAACTACACAATGTGCTCCCTGGTTGTAGAGTGTATGCAGGATGTGGTTTGCTGTCATTGATTTCCCGCCGCCGCTGGTACCGCATATGAGCATGCCCATGTTGGAGGAAATGCCCAGCTGGCGTGGACGGTCGAACAAATCAACAAAGACCGGTCGGTTGGTCAGCCGGTCACAGAACCTGATTCCGGAAGCAGGAGGATCGCTTCGGTAATTACTTTCAAGATTCAGGAAGCAGCACGCCTGTTCTGCAAACGTGAGGAACGTATCATTTTGCGGGAAATCCGCTGCATTGCCCGGTATGCCTGCCCAGAAGATCTGCGGAGCACCAATGGTTTCCAGTTTGGCCACTGCATCGAGTTGTGCCAGCGCACCGGTTACCTGGTTGCGTATTTCCTTCAACTCCTCCTTGCTCTCCGACCAGGTCAGGATGTTGAAATGAGCGGTGACCGGTAAGCGCTGACTAGCGATCGCTTCGTTTAGGAAATCATTGACCGCATCACGGCTAAGCGCATTCTCGCGGCTATAACCTGCCAGGGATTGCAGTCGCAGGCGTTTGCTTTCCATTTTCTTCATCGTTGCCTGCGCATCTGCGACGATGATATACTGGTTATAGATATGATTGCACGTCAGCAACAATCCGAGCGGCGTAGCAAACCCAATACTGAAGCGGGTTTTATCAGTGGAAAACTGCTCGTAAGTAAGCCTGCTACCGCACATGTGCGGTAGGTCTTCACTGCTGCCCAGGGAAAACAACTGACAGTGTTTTTCTCCGATGCGCAGCTCTTCCTTGAACTGCAGGTCCTTTACCACCAACTGATCCGGATCCTCTGCCAGGAACAGGTAACGCTCCAGCAAGCCGGCCCGCTTTTCTGTACTGAGTAGCTCTGATTGCCGCAGGCGGGAAAGACTGACACCGTTATCAGAAAGGATCCGGCTGAACTGACCGGCAACATCCTCGAACTCCTGAATGGCAGTCGCGTTCAATACTTTATCGGGGAATAAAGAAGGGCGCAGTAAACTACTGAACAAAGAAGTGGCAGCCTTTCGACCTGGCGCTTTCCTGGTCAGCAGCAGGAAACATTCGTGATTCAGGAAACTCCGCCCCTTAAAGTGCCGGTTGGCACTCGCTTGCAAAAATCCCTCACCCGAAGCCGGCTGGGGTTGGTATTTATCTTTTACAAACCAGTCCTGCTTGTGCAATATGCTATCTTTTGGTAAGAGTTTGATAGCTTTGACGAAAGCCTGATGCAGGCCCTCGAAATCAACGGTCGAACTGGTAAAGATCTCCGGAAGCATCACCTTGAATCCAATGGTGATATCTCCCTGTTTACTTACAATAACATCACTATCCACTTCCATGATCGGAAGCATATCACTCACCCACTTTTCCATACACACAGTTTTACAACTTCACAACTACACTTTTCTCACAAAACACTTTCTTGACTTGCACCGGATCACCGGTGGAATACTGCGACGGGCTATGGCTTTCATCATACCGTGCTCACCATATTTTCTACTCATCCGGAAAACGTGGTAAAACAAAAAGGAAGCAGCAGTGAAAATGATCAGAATGCAAACAAAGGAGTTAATCCCAACCACATACAGGATGGCAAAAAGCACGAGCAACAACACCAGCCCGCCACCGAGATACCAGATATACTGAGCCTTTAGACCTTTGAACTCAATACTCCTGTTCACCCCTTTATTGATTGTATAGACACTGCCCGCCATATTCCATTTTTATGCAATTCCGAAAAACGATTTAAGCACCGTGGCCACCACCACTAAAAACACACAGGATCCGAACCAGGCTGCCGCAGTAGATCCGGTATCCGGATGCCCGGCTGACCATTTCTGGTACACGCGAACCGCACCGATTAATCCCAGGATAGCCCCCACGGCATACATGAGGTTGCAGCCAACGTCAAAATATCCCCGAACTTTTGTATCTGCTTCCTGGATACCCTTCACCCCATCCTGGGCGGCAGCAGACAAACTATATTAAATAAAAAATTACTGCGCACAGGCGCAATCCCTTGCTCTTAAAGCAGTTCACAACACACGTTTTCATACTTCACATTTGCTTTATTGATAATTATAATGCGCATCGATAAAAGCGCCGCCTGTACACACTCTCCGCTACACACCTATACCACACGGTGCACAGTACGGCGCTTGCCTAACCCTCAAAACCAACTACACATATTTGGAAAGACCACCTGCATTCATTGTTGCACTTGGGTTTCCTGCACACGCAGGCGGTCTACTTCATCATACTCTCCACAGTTGCTCCAGATCGCTTTCATGCAGGTCGAACCGGTCACCTCCCATCTCCAATACCAGCCGGCCAATGCCAGTCTGTACAGCAGGATCTTCCAGAGGCGGGTATTTGGCGATTATCCGGCGCACACCTTCAATGAATTCACTGGCCTCCATTTCGCTGTCCACCGCCTGCAGCACATAGGCTTCAACTTCGTCCAGCAAGGGCCTGATACCAAGTATCGGCGGAGGTGCCGGATCGGTTTCTGCGGCAAGGAACACCCGGGACGTATCAACTTTGGTGGCAACGGGCCGCAGCCTGCCAAACAATTCTTTCCTGAAGAATACCAGGACTACAAAACCGTAATAAACCAGCAGTGCCACTGCTACAATCGATAAGTATGTTGACCAGGTTACCATAGCTGTTTGTTTCAACAAAAGTGCTTTGAAAACAAAGGGGCATTTCACAGTGCATTACCAATCCGAAAAAAAATATTTAGGGCGTAAAATGCCAGCAGGCGCAGCTTTCGCTGCGCCTGCTGGCTACATAAGCACCTCAAAAAATGCAGTATTTGTTCAGTAAAGTAATTGATAAAACCCTGAGAAGCCAATGACAGCAAGGGTTCCGGCGGACTTATCCTACCTACAATCAGGATCACAAGTTGATCACAATACGAAAAGCAGCGTTACTTTGAAAAACTGGCAATGAATTTTAAAAAAAGAACGTAACTTACTTTTTTAATTCGCATGAGCTGCTTACACCGGCACCATCCAGCCTGATTAGTATCCCGTATATTTCAAGTCACCTAAGTACTTTTTATGAATACACCAGTAAACCTTATCACTGGGTGTTTGCTCCTGTTTGTATACAGCTGTCAATCACCTCCCCTCTCCGAACATACTGTCAAAACTACTGCCCAGCCCCGGGGGAGTTATGTTGCCGAAATCAATGAGCAGACTGCTACCCTGCATGATACTGCCAGCTACACTTTGACAGAATGGAACGGCTCCAACGTAACGACGCCCTATGGCGGCCTGTTTCGGCTCCGCATTCCGGATCGTGCCCAGATCATATTAAGCGCAGCCACCCGGGTATCATTCCCGAAATTATCGGGTAAAATGGATCAGCTAACACTCAAAGGAGAAATCTTCCTGACCACTACCACTCCGCTGCAAGTCAACACAGGAGCGGCTTCCATTGCGGTACCAGCGAACACGTCGGTGAACATCAAAGCCTATGAGGAAGACGGGGCCGTAGAAATCAGCCCCTACAATAGAAACGTAGCGGTCACCTGGAACAATCAATCCGGTAATATCACTGCCGGCCAGCATGGTGTGCTGAAAAATAGCTTGCTGCAACAGCGTCATGCAAACAGAGAACTAATCGAAGGCTGGCGCGATGGCCGTTTCACTGAAGCAGATCCAGGAGAACTATTGCGTGAAATCGCCAGATGGTATAACGTACAACTGCTCATCAACGGGCCCATTCCTGCGATGCAACTGGAAGGTGCAATGCCCAGGACAGCAGAACTAACCAGTCTGGTAAAGATCCTGCAGGCTAACAGTATTCCCATACATTTTGATACAACCAGGCAAGCCATCATCGTTAGCCAATCGATGCCAGTCCAGGCAGATAGCTCCGGGCAATGATTGTATGGTCAGGAAAGACCGGTTACAGCCGCAACTGTCAACGCAAACTACCCAGAATCCCCTAAAAATCCGTATATTTAGTCTTCAACCGAAATCAATGGCCACTTTTACTGTCAGCCAAAGGATCAATGGAGATTTTCAATACAATCTGGAAGTCTCCAACGGACAGGTAATCTTACATAGCAACGGCTACTTTGAGAAGTCTGATTGCCTGGCAACTATTGAGCTCGTCCGCAGGCTGGTTGCAGTGGATGCTGCTTTCGAATGCCTAAGCCCTTCCGGTGACCGGTTTTATTTCATTTTGAGATCTCCTGCCGGAACAATTCTTGGTATGAGTGAAAGATTTTTTAACGCCCCTGCAATGCGAAGTGGTATGGCATCCTTGAAATTGATGGCACCAGCTGCTTCGCTCGTCGATTCTACTGCATTGACCTCTCAACGACACACCTAACTATTTCAGGCAACCGAACCTTCATTCATCGCGTCAAAACCGCGGTCGGAAGCTTCCATCATTTTGCGGGTATACTGATGGCGATCTTTTTTGATCTTCAGGTCCATTGCATGCCTGTAGAGATTGCCCAGGTCAATATGGAATATCGTTTCAAAGGCCTCAGCAATTTCCCGGAGTTGTGCGGTACCCTGATTAATAAAGCCGGAGAAATAAAATTCATAAATTATCTCAGCGGCAGCGATCTTTGGAGCTGTCCATACTATACTACCTTTCCCATTGCCGTTTGCAGCAACATGATCGTGACGACTGAACTTCAGTTCAGCTTGCAGGTAGGCATCATACTTTTCATTAGCCAGGTGCTCCGCGACCAGGTAGCTGGGCACAGTCAGAAATGTCTCGGTTAGCAGCCATTGACCGGGATCGGTAATCAACGTCATGTCAGCACTCGTTTTCAAAAAATACTTATCATCCAGATCAGTCGCCCCGCTTTTGACATAACGGAAGAATCCGTCATTTTTATGAGTCCAGGATTGTAATACTTTTCTTTCCTTCTTCAGCATTTTCCTGCGTTCCTCGTCTTTCATGATTGAAGTACGTAGCTCCAGTGTATAAACTTTTGCATAATATATCAGGTAATGCAACAACACCGGATTATGCGCTTTAAAGAATTGCACTTCTTCCCGCTGGGACAGGAAATCATACTGCGCCATAAAACGACGAAGATCCACAAGGATATCTTTGAGAAAATCTATCATTTTCTCAGCACGCTTTTGCAATGATTCTCCAGCTGCCTCACGTATCGTTTCCTGCTTCTCGATGGCACTGATGGAAGAGGAATAAAACGCGACAATATCCTGTGCAACTCCCCTTTTCATATGTATGAATTTTACCTGAACTAACTGGTAAAGATTCAACTACAAAGTTTATGCTAAGTGGAAAAAGAAATACAGCAAAAAAGCAATTTTTATACAGCAAAAAAGAAATTTCTTTCTGGCCTGTATCCTGATCCATCAATGATAGCAGTGGAAAGTAATTTACGCGGAGTGCTCAAAATAAATGTTCGACAGCAGTGCCTGAACCACGAACCTGACACGGAATTTGCAGTAGCATTAGCCGATCAATATTGCAGCTATGCATGACACAAAACAAACCAGCGAGATCCCTGTCACTATTATCAGTATTATACCTCCTTGCACCGCTTCCAACCTTACGGAACTTCTCCGCGCTATTGCTCACCTGTACTGTCCTAGCACACCACAGCAGGATCAGGCCTACGACAATACTTGTGTGGCATTGGCAAATCATCTCTCAGGTATCCTGAAAATCGAGCCGTGCTCCAATGATCATTTCAGTGTTATCAAGGAAAATAGGCGGACCTCTAATCACCTGCAGGAAAGATTGCGAAGGCAGCTTCAGTGTTTACAGGAGATCACTCCGAAGCTGCATGATCAGCAAACAGGACAGTCCGTTGGTTTTGAAAACCTCGCTGAATATATTGAAAGCAAACGCACGTTGGAAGCGCTGGTGGGAATATTGTTACCACTCATAGCGGGTAAATAGAATACAGTGCAACAAGCAGCATTGGAATTGCAGCATTATGTCTGTAATATTGCAAAACATCTTTTATACCAGGAAGCAGTTCTCTTCACCGATCACTTATTCTTCTTAACAGGCTGCACTTTCTTTTCTTCTTCCTTCCATACAATTGGAATATGGGCAATCTTATAGAATCCGGTGCCTTTCCTGTCATATCGTACTGTGTAATCACAGTGCACAGCAAATTCGCGGATCTCTTTACTTGTCTTATCAAACCCTGGCAAAGTAATGACCAGCTTCCTGCTTTCACCGGTATCAATCTGCTGCCTGACGGAAGTTGCCAGCCATAAAGAATCATCACCAAACTTTATATGCTTAACCTTGCTATACTTTGCATTGGGATTTTTTTCATACAGATCATTGTAATACGTATGAACAGTGAAACGTGGCCCCTTTTCGGTAGCAAACACAAATGAGGCAGGCCCACCAAAATCAAGCGCCACTTGAACAAACTTATCTTTTACTTTATTGACAAAGTCCATTGAAATAACGAGTGTACCCGTTTTCTTATTACCAATGGCCCGAATGTTTTCGATGGGAAGATCTGGAAACGGAATGCTGATGGAGGTATCGCGGGCACTCGAATCAGTTTGAGCCGCAGCCGGTGTGATCATCGCCAAACAGGCCAGGCATGGGGCCAGAAGAAAGGATAAGCGTTTGATCGGTTTCATACAAGGTTATTGATTAGTAAATAGTGTGGCCCCATTTCAACTATACTCTTTCAGCCATCCTGGTTACTACGCCTCGTCTATCCTAAAATTACGAAACCCAATCCTTACACAGTAAAAACCGGCAATACACAGAACTATTGAAAATCAATACGGAAATACAGCAAAAAAGCAATTTTTTTCTCTCGTCCTTAGCCTTGCAGAAATCGAAAAATATTTCAGTCCACGCAGCTTCTCAGGCCTCAGATGCTTCAAAATAGAAGTTACACCAGCCGACACTACTTCAGGCACAGATCAGCTTTAAGAATTACATCTACAGATCCAACACATCAAAATCATCAACCTGTTTACCCTGGCGACCTTTTTTAACTATATAAATTTTAGGCACATTATTCTGCTGACTTAAAAAGACATCTATTGCATCGAAATCATAAGGATATTCGCCCGGGAAATTTATATAATCAGCTTTAGTTCGTTGATCATTGAACTTCTGCAAAGCAATTACTTTAAAATTCGTACAGTGTGTACCGTTACAATAAAAATTAAGTCCTCTGATCAGGTAAATGATCCTGTCAGATAGCTTGTAAACCTTTGCGACGGGGCC
>NZ_JBQCGW010000205.1:0-19701 GCF_051955275.1 Pseudobacter sp.
TATTTATCCTGAAGAAGTTCCTTCAGTTCCATGATATCGAGAAAGTTTGTGGCCGAAGGTACAAAAGATGCCTGTTGCAGCAGTTGTTTCTTCAATTCCTGGATCTTCTGTTTGAGACCAGTTGAGAACTGGCCGTTATCGGCGCCTGTATTGAGAAAGGTGAGCACCGGAAGGAACTTGCGCGACATGCGTGTTTGCTCGCCATTGGGAGCAGTAACGGTCACGTAATGATTGCCAGGTGTAGTGATCAGGTTCATGTCCATCACCATTTTTCCGGATGCATCACGGATGGCTTTGGCGGGAACACTTACTACTTCCTTCACCACTTCCTCCGCTCTTACAAGATTTGGATCGGTGGATGGGAGGTCCTGTTGCTCATTCTCTGTAAGAATATTGCTGTTATCAGTAGTAGTTGTTGCTGTGCTGTTCCTGTGATTCACAGGCAGGGGAGCGGACTTTCTATCCGGTAATTGCTGTGCAATGGACGGAGGCATGTTCAGTGTGGAGGCGGAACCCGAAGGTACTGTACTGGCTTGCGCCTGTGCCGGATTGGTAGCCACAACCGGTGGCTGATCACCTGCGGTGAGGCTGCCGGAAGGTGTGCGGAACAGATACCATCCTCCGTAACTGAGTACAATGAATACGGCTGCGGCCACTGCCACTTTCCAGAGTGGAACGGAAATGACCCTGGCAGGCTTGCGTGCCGGAACAGCTTCTTCTGCTGAAGGCTCAAAAGGGAAGGGAAGACTTTCTGCGATGCTGCTCCATAATCCGGCAGGCGGTTCCATGGCAGATGCTTCCAGTTTCTGTGCAACGCGTTGTTCTGCCTGGTTGAACTCTGTGTCAAGCCTGGCCGACAGTTGATTCCATGAGCCCTCGGGGGGCGCCACTTCAAGATTTTGCAGAATAAATTGGTTAGTGGGTTTCATGGTTATCGCGTATATGATTTCCGCGTGTCGGTTAAATATTGACTGACTTTCTTCTGTAACAATGCTTTTGCCCTTGCGAGCTGGCTCTTGCTGGTGCCTTCGCTGATCCCCAGCATTTCGCCGATCTCCTTGTGCGAATATCCTTCCACCACGTACAGGTTGAAAACAGTGCGGTAGCCAGGGCTCAGCTCCTGGATGATCGCAATGATATCTTTTTCTGCCAGTTGGTCCAGGGCAGTGATATCACTGTCTTCAATCGTATTCTCTTCTTTTTCGCTGACACTGGAGAGTTGTGCCGATTTCTTCCTGAAATATTCGATAGAGGTATTCACGAACACCCTTCTCATCCATCCCTCAAAAGACCCCTCGGCCCGGAACCGGTGAAGATTCCTGAATACCTTGATGAATCCTTCCTGAAGCAGGTCCTGCGCATCATTGCTGTTATTGGCGTAACGCAGGCAGACTGCGTACATCTTCGGCGCAAATCTGCTGTACAGTTCCTCCTGGAGGCGACGGTCACCCGCCACTGCTCCCTTTATCAAGTCGGTTTCGCTGATGTTATAGTTGCTTTTGTTAGCCAAGTTTTTGTTCTGATGTTGAAAAGATAATGGAAAAATCGGCTTTAATCCACTTATTACGAATAGTTCTACACTGTTGTTGTTTGATTTTGCAAAAATAAAACCAGCTTGTCGGCCGCTTTCCGGCGATGGCTGAACCGGTTCTTTTCCGCAATGCTCATTTCCGCAAAACTCCTGTCGCCCCCCTCCGGAATGAATACCGGGTCATAACCGAAGCCGCCGCTGCCCTGTCTTGCAGCCAGGATGCGGCCCTTGCAGATCCCTTCAAACAAATGCTCTTCCCCCTTCCAGATGAGGGAGATAACGGTGCGGAAACGGGCCGACCGGTCCGGCGTATCGCCCATTTTACTCAACACTTTATCTATATTCTTATCGAATGCTTTGTCTTCCCCCGCATAGCGGGCGCTTTTGACCCCAGGCTCACCGTTCAGCGCGTCGATCTCCAGACCGGTATCTTCGCTGAAACAGTTCTCCCCCGTAAGCCGGTGGATGGTGCGGGATTTTTCGGAAGCGTTTGCCTCCAGGGTATCGTGAGGTTCGGGAATATCTATATCGATGCCGGCGGCTTTGAGACTGATCACTTCCAGTGACCCGCCGATGGCGGCCTGCATCTCCGTAACCTTATTGGCATTATTGGTAGCAAAAACGATCCTGATCATAGGTAAAATTATAACATGCTGAAAACAGAGCCTTGCCTGATCTGTCCTTAAATATTGAACATTTTCTTCAAACATCCCCAAAGTTTACCCTTCAGGATCTTGCCTTCTTCATTGGGCTGGTTCATGGCTTCCAGGGTGGTGGCCAGCAGATAGGTGCAGCCTGCATATTCCTGCTCTTTGAAGGGAGGAAAACTCAGGGGTAGCCCGATCTGCTCCGGCTGAACACCAAAAAGCAATGCCTTCTGCGGGTGCAGTTGCTCTGCCAGCTGGTTGAAATGCACGGCATGTGCGGCCGTGTTGATAATGGCCACATCTCCCAGGTTGAGCTTACAGGCGTCCAGCATTTTGGTGAGAAGCTGCAACTCGCTTTCGGGCAGGTAGGCTTCCGTGGTGGAATGAACGATCACGGAAATATTCCTGGCGTTCTTTCCCAGGTAGCGGTATTTTGCATCGGACGGCGCAGGGGTGGTATGGATGGCCGTGGGGGCCTGGGCCGTTTCCGGCATCTGCGGCACGGCAGAGGCGGGGGCGCCCACACTCAAAGGGGTGGTGGCGTTCACTTCCGGCGTTGTAGGGAAGACAGGATTCGAACCTGCGGCCTGCTGAGGAGGTACCATTTCAACAGGTTGCTGCGGTTCAATAGCGGTCTTCATCACAGGGCTCGTTTCTTCTGCCTTCCTTCCGGGATTGCCTGGCATATTTGCATAATCATCCGTAACAACCACCTGTTTGTAGATGCCGGATAATACGCTTGAAGGCAATTGAATATTCTCGAAGCTCATAGGCTGTAAAGATACAAAGGAGCCAGCCAGATAGTGGATGGTGTTCAGATTTTTTCCCCGTTCCGGTACGTGACCACTTCCCGGACGGTAGTATCATCGTCGTAAAAAATAACGGTTCCGTTCCCCTCTTTCAATGTTCCGGCGTCACGCTTGTTACCCTTGCTGTCGTAATTGGCCACGATGGTCCAGGCTTTATCCATTTTATAGATCTGTTCGATCCAGGGTTTGCCATCAGGATAATAATAAATGCGCAGGCCATCCCGCTTTTCTCCTTTTACGATGAATCTATCCTTGAGGATACCTGATTCGTAATATTCTTTTACTTCTCCGTTGGGCTCGTTGTTCAGGATGGTGGTTTCCCGGGCAACTTTCCCGTTTTTATGATATTCCCGGGCAATGAATTTTCTCACGCCATCCAGGTATTCATGCTCCTTCATGATGGTGTATCCATCGATCCAGAATTGTTGTGAAACGCCACTGAGACTGTCATTCACAAAATTATCCGACTGCACTTTTCTTCCACGGAGGTTGTACCAGATCCAGGGACCGTTGAGTTTGTCGTTCACATAGGTTTGCTCGGCTATGAGAAAGCGTTTGTTATGATCGGCAGAGTCTATCAGGTACTGCCTGGTGATGCCATTGCGTTTCCCTCTTTTCACTTCGCTCTCGATATTGAGCAGGGCGCGCACATTGCCCCGCACGTGGGTGGTATTGTTATCATCCACATCATAAATGGAAACTTCTGTAACGAAATAAGTTTTGATGAGGCCGTCCTTTACCGGACCGGTTGATTTGAACTCACTGGAGTCGTAATTCCTTACAAAATGTTTTTTGGTATACTTAGGTTGCCGTGCCTGTGCGGAAATTGCCAGACAAACCAATAAGCTGAGGCAAAGGAATTTCATAACTGTTTTATTCATAATGGATAATGTAAACTTAAGCAAAGAAAGCTTCAGGAGCAAGCCGTACATGGTTTTCAGAAATCAGGGAAATTCCGGTTCTTTTAAAATATATGACCTTCTGGTTCGTCAACCAGAATAACAACGTTTCATGAAAAGGTTTTTTAAAATTATCAAGCGTATTATGTTTATCTTTTTAGTTCTCATATTGCTGTTAGCAGCGGCCACTGTCGTTTATATGCAGCAACCCCAGTTCGGTAAGCTGCCTGCGGGAGCCAGACTGGCACTCATTGAAAAATCGCCTCACTTTAAAGATGGGAAATTCCGCAACCAGGTGGAAAAACCCACTATCACCGAAGGATACAGTATTGCGGGTGAACTCTATAAAACACTCTTCAAAACTTATCCCAACCGGATGCCGGTGGATTCATTGCCTTCTGTGAAAACGGACCTGCATGCTTTGCCGCCGGACAGTAATTTCCTGATCTGGATGGGGCATTCAACCGTATACATGCAACTCCATGGAAAGCGGATTCTGGTGGATCCCAGTTTCAGTGGCAAGGCTTCGCCATTACCCTGGGGAGTGAAGGCATACAAAGGCAGCAATATTTTTTCTGCCGATGATATCCCGCAACTGGATTACCTGATCATTTCACATGATCACTATGATCACCTGGATTATGAAGCGGTGATAGCATTGCGCAGCAAAGTGAAACATGTGATCTGCGGATTGGGTGTTGGTGCGCACTTTGAATACTGGGGGTATGACACTGCGCAGATCATAGAGAAAGACTGGTATGAAAAAGTGGAAGTTGATAAAGGATTCACCATTTTTACTGAATCTTCTCATCACGCATCCGGCAGAGGTTTTGTGCAGGGAAAATCGCTGTGGATGTCTTACCTGATCCAGACACCCGATATGAAGATCTATATCAGTGGTGATGGTGGTTATGGAGAACGTTTCAAAGAGATCGGTAAGAAGTATGGAGCTATCGACTGGGCCATCATGGAAGACGGGCAGTATGATAAAGCCTGGCAAAGTGTTCACAATCTTCCTGAAGAAGTGATCCAGGCCACGCTGGAAGTGAAGGCAAAGAATATGATCCCGGTGCATCACTCCAAATTCACATTGGGCAAGCATCCCTGGAATGAGCCGCTGAAGCGGATCAAGGAATTGTCTGCTTCGCAGCCTTACAATCTTGTAACGCCGTTGATCGGTCAACCGGTAGCGTTAGAGGATAGTACGGCAACGTATTCTTCCTGGTGGGAAAATGTAAAATAGAAAAATCAAAATAACAGAAACGCATACTGTTACAATCAACAATAAAAAATGCTCCGGAGCAACCTTTTCCGGAGCATTTGATTGTAATGCTATTCCGTAAATTCCAGTATATCCCCCGGCTGGCAATCCAGCACTTTGCAGATCAATTCCAGCGTGCTGAAGCGGATGGCCTTTGCTTTTCCTGTTTTCAGAATGGAAAGATTGGCGAGCGTGAGCCCTACTTTTTCCGAAAGCTCGTTCAGGCTCATCTTCCGCTTCGCCATCATTACATCCAGGTTTACGATGATCGGCATTTTTATACAGTTAATTCGTTTTCAGATTGGATCTCTACGCCACGCTTGTACACCTGTGAAATGGCGTACACCAGTAATGCTGTAAAAAGATATTCGGGCAGGGGACCTCTTTCAATGTCAAGATTGCTCACTTTCCATAGCCAGGTGCTGTGAATATTATGAACAAAAGAAATGATGCCCAGGCAAAGCAGTATCAAACTGATCCTTTCCAGTATGCGGGCCATTTTTTCAGAAAAAGGAGATTGAGCGTTTACGCTATCCAGTGATTTTGCCAGCATCCAGGCGATAGATGCTTTCATGAAAGCTACCAGCACCAGGTACAGCACGGTGAGATTGTAATGCAGCATGCTGAATTCGCGCAGGGCGGAAAGATCGAGGCCCCTGTACAGGTTGGAGGAAGCCTTTGCTTCCTGTATGCTTACGATGTAACTCAGGAAGGTGGAAACGCCCTGTATGATCAGGCCAAAGCAGGCGGCCCAGGCGAGGATTCGGAGGATCCCTAATATCTTTTGGGTTCGGGTGGAAGGTGTTTGTGTGGACATGGTTTATTTGTTTATATACCAAATGTAAATAAAAATTTATTGAAAAACGATAAATAAAATGTCTTTTTCGATAAATAACAGGATTAAAGGGGGATAGCGCTGACAGATGGTTTTACGTATAAAGCATTGCTAACATCCGTTAGTTTTTGTGTCCGATTTTTTGCAGGGCGTAACTTTCTTCGTTTCTTTGTAGTTCTAAAAACAAAAGGAATTATGATTGATGCCTATAGCATTCCTGTTACAAAAACTGAACGTAGCAAGCTGAATGACACGCCCCTGGAGAATATCCCCTTCGGAAAGATCTTTACAGATCATATGCTGGAAGCCGATTATATCAATGGTGAGTGGACCAATGTGGAGATCAAACCATATCAGAATCTCTCTCTGGCGCCATCACTGGCGGCCATCCATTATGGTCAGTCTATTTTCGAGGGCATCAAGGCGTACAGGAATGCGGCAGGTGAGGCATTTATCTTCCGTCCATACGATAACTGGAGCCGTTTCAACCTGAGCGCAAAGCGTATGCAGATGCCTGAAGTGCCTGAAGAGATCTTCATGGAAGGCATGCGCCAGCTGATCAATCTCGACAAGAAATGGATCCCCAACTTCACAGATCACTCGCTTTATATCCGTCCGTTCATGTTCTCAACCGATGAGGTGATCGGCGTAAAAGCATCCGATACATACAAGTTCATGATCATTCTCAGCCCCACAGGCCCTTACTACAGCGCTCCGATGCGCATTTATGTGGAAGAAGCCTACACTCGTGCTGCTCCGGGCGGGATCGGCTTTGTAAAAGCGGCTGGCAACTATGGCGCCAGCATGGCTGTTACGGCTGAAGCGCGCAGGCAGGGGTACGACCAGGTACTGTGGACCGATGCTTTTGAGCACAAGTATGCACAGGAGATCGGCACCATGAACGTGTTCTTCGTTACGGGCAATACCATCCTTACGCCGGACCTGGAACAGGGCACCATCCTGAATGGTGTTACCAGGAGCAGCGCCATCACCATCCTGAAAGAGATGGGTTACAATGTGGAGGAGCGTGCCGTTAACATCGAGGAAATGATTGAGTTATATAAGAAAGGCCAGCTTCAGGAAGTGTTTGGAACGGGTACGGCTGCAACCATTTCCCCGATCCGTGAACTGAAGTACAAGGACTTTGTGATGACCTTCAATGTAGACGAGTGGAAAGCCGCTCCTGAAATGAAAAGAAGGCTGACTGATATCCGTGAGGGTAGGGCAGCTGATAATCATGGTTGGTTATTCAAAGTATAAGTGGTTCATTTTCAGTTGAAATTGCGCCCAGTTAAATTTTTTCACAAATTCGATTATCAAATTTTGGTAAATAACAGGTAGGGGGTTACCTTTGCCGTCCCAAAAATAAAAGGTTCAGAATGCCTACAATTCAACAATTGGTAAGAAAAGGAAGAGAGATCATCAAGGCAAAGAGCAAATCAAGAGCTCTGGATTCCTCACCATTCCGTCGCGGTGTATGTACACGTGTTTACACTACTACTCCGAAGAAGCCTAACTCCGCTCTGCGTAAGGTAGCCAAAGTGCGTCTTACAAACAAAGTAGAGGTGATCGCTTACATTCCTGGTGAAGGTCACAACCTGCAGGAGCACAGTATCGTGCTGGTAAGGGGTGGTCGTGTGAAAGATCTGCCAGGTGTTCGTTATCACATCGTACGTGGTAGCCTGGATACTGCTGGTGTGAAAGACAGAAAGAAGAGCCGTTCTAAATACGGTACCAAAAAGGAAAAAGCTAAAAAATAATCAAAAAGTACGCATTTATAAATAATTGATAAATGAGGAAGACAAAAGCCAAGAAGATCGCTCCGGCGCCTGATTCTAAATATAATGACGCTCTGGTTACGCGCTTCGTAAACAACCTGATGTGGGAAGGCAAAAAGAACACTGCTTTCAACATATTCTATGATGCGATGGATCGCGTGTCAAAGACAACCAACGAGAACGGTTATGAAATTTGGAAAAAGGCATTGAGCAACGTTACGCCTGCTGTTGAAGTTCGCAGCCGTCGTATCGGAGGAGCTACCTTCCAGATTCCTACCGAGGTTCGTCCCGACAGGAAGATCTCCCTCAGCATCAAATGGATGATCCGTTTCAGCCGTGAGAGAAATGGTCGTAGCATGGCTGAGAAGCTGGCTAACGAAATCGTTGCTGCTGCTAAAGGTGAAGGTGGTGCTTTCAAAAAGAAAGAAGACACTCACCGTATGGCTGAGGCTAACAAAGCCTTCTCGCACTTCAAAGTTTAATTTATCTTTGAGTCAATATATTAGCCCTCACCCATGGTGGGGGTTTTTTTGTTTCTTTGTTCCTTACACGTACACGTAATGCCTGCACCTTATGATCAGACCCATTATTCAACTGGTGATACTCACCGTGGTGGTACTGGCCTGCGGAGAACAGTCTGCTAACGGCACTGCATCTCCCTCGGAACAACCGGGATCTGCCATTATTGATACTGACTCTCAGGATCAGAACTCTTTCCAGCGCCTCCCTTCCAGCCCCCTTCCGGGTACCTGGGCCATGAAGGGAAGTAATCGCATCAGCTTCATCCTGACCAAAGATTCCCTTTTTTATCCGCAACGCGTTGGAGCCTACAAGTATAAGGCCACACCGGATAGCATCCACTTTTATATGGATGGATATGTAAATGATTTTGCCTGGGAAATGCATGGAAAGGATACGCTCGAAATGAGGGTAGACAGTGCCCAGGGATTTCTCTATTATCGCATGAAATAGTTCCTATTTCACCAGGAACGATGTTTTATACAACCTTTTCCCATTCCTTATTACCAACAGAAAATAGAGCCCGCTCTGCAGACCGGTCACAGATACCTCCTGCGGATACTGGTTCAATGGCTGCTGCCTCACCAGCAGCCCCTGCACGCTATACACCTGTATGAAAGCAGGCGAAAAGTCAGATGCATATATTTTTATTCTCCCGCTGCCTGCTACCGGATTGGGATAAAGAAGATAAGGCGCATCCAGCGAAGTGAATACGGAGGCCGGCTGGCTGTAAACCGATCGTCCGTTCTGTAATTCCAGTTTCAACCGGTACGTATTGCTGCCGCGCACCAGCTGGTTATCGGTCCAGTTGTATTGCAGGTCAGTTGGCAGGCTGATACTTTGCATGGTGTCATAGCCACCCGGCCTGGCCTTCTCCAGCATTATTCTCTGTATACCATGCAGGCTGCCCAGGTCAGCCGTGACCCGCGCAGCTTTAGGGCCTTCGGGATCTGCCAGGAAACTCCTGATATAACAATCCACGCCCTGTTGGGTATAATCGAAAGTGAAACTTTTTTGTCCGGGTACACCATCAATCACCGGCGCTACCGCAAAAAAACGTTGCGGTTGTTGCTGTTTCTGCAATACCAGGTTGGTATCGGCAAGGGTTGAATATGTTTCAAGGTATGGAGCGTCTTCTCCCAATGTATATACGCGCCATTGCTGAATGCCGGCAGGTTTGTTCCATCCGATCAGAAAGCTGTCGGGACAGTTGAAGCCCGTGAATGCAGTCAATCTGGAGCTGACAATAAAGGATGCTGAATAGATGATTTCAGTGTTAACGGTAATGCGCAACCGGATAAGGGCATTTACATCCGGCACCTGCCACCGGTAACATTTTTTTGAAAGATCCACCTCGGCAACAGGATGCCAGTTGTTGTCAGAAAGGGCGTATTCAATCCTGCCTGTACCCGCATCAAACGTAGATGCCCAGCGGATCATATAAGGTACGCCACCCCTGAGCTGATCCGATCCGGTAGGGGCATACCAGTAAAAGCGATCGGCTGTATCCAGCTGATATGCGATTGAAAAAGACTGTGACGCAGTGTTGATACTGCTGCCATTTACGCGGATGCTGCAAATGCCGGGAGCAGGGTTTTGAATAGTGATCTGCTCAGTTGTGTTGAGGGTGTCGATGCCCTGCCTCGCAGGCTTTTTCAGTGAGTCGGTGTGAGCGGCGTGGGAGAGGATCCAGGGGTAGGTGATGATACCGGCGCACTGCACGGAGAGGTCGAGATCATTCACCAGCGCTTTTGATGCGGCTGGTGCAGCGGGAGGATCGGTATAGCTCATAGTTATTTTAATACGCCTGATGCCCGGGCCGATATCGAGCGTATACGTTTGGGTTTCCTGCTGCTGCAGGCTGCCACTGAAATATCGTTTGTTGAACATTGTCAGTACAGCATTGGCTGCATTGGCATTGCCATAACCGGCTGCATAATCCGGACCTTCCGCACCTGTTTCATCAGCGCTGTTGATCAGGATGGCCTTTACAAGTGCCGCTGGTGGAAGCGATGGGTTACCTGATACTTCCCATGCCTCCTGCAGCAGCAGGGCGATGCCGGAAACGATGGCTGCTGCGCCGGAGCTTCCGTCCTGTCCATAAGCCACCAGTTCCGGTTTGAGCCTCCCATCGTATGCAGGTCCCCGTGAGCTCAATGCTGCCACATTGTAAAAAGAATCTGTTGCGCCAACGGTAATGATATTTTTGGCCATTTTGAAACTGCCGGTGAGGTTGGCGAATGCGGGAATGCCCGCGTACACACCGCTGGTGGCGGCTGCAACACCATCATTACCTGCACTGAAAACGTGCACCAGTTCCGGCCTGGCGATTACGCTGGCATCATAAGCCAGTGCATCCGCCCCGTAATAATTTTCTATGCCGGTGCCATAAGAATGGTTTTGTACGCTGATATTATAACGAAGATAATCGGCGTCTGTTTCGGGAAGCAGGGTAATGAAACTGGCGCTGCTGAGAATGGCCGCAGGAGCGGCGCCTCTGCCGGTGAAATGGGAATTGCCTGCACCCAGGGCCATGGTGGCCATGAAGCTGGCATGTACGCTCTGTTCGGGATCAGCCAGGGATGTACTCCGGAACCTGCCCCTGAAATCGATATCGCTGCTGTCTGGCCGGCGTTCCTTGAGGCTGAGGATTTTATTCTGTCCCTGGATGCCCGGAAACCAATGGTGGACGGTATTCAGCTGGTTGGCGCTGGCGTCGAAAGTAACAGTGGCCAGCTCTTCGCGGGGGAGGCGAGGCTTATCGGCATAACTGACCAGTTCTTTTTCTGCGAGCAGGGCCTGTACCTGGGGGCCGGTGGCGCGAAGCACGGTAAGGCCGGTGCGGGGATCCTGTCTGAGAATGGGAGGGGAACCGGTTTTAATAAGGCTTTTCCTGAGGAGGGCGGTATCTTTGCAGATCAGCCACCATGCAGTGGGTTGGTTTTCAGCAGTCTTTTTGACGGCAGCCGGACTCAGCCTGCTACCGGGCGGCTGGCTGGATTCCTGGGCAGGCAGCTTTACGTACCACCCGGATAAGGTCAGGAGCAGCAGGAATAATTTTCTCATGATCGGCAGGGCTGTTCTTAAAGTTAAATAATTGCCTGCGCCCGCTGTCCACATAAATTTTGCGGCTCCCGCACGTATTTTTCCGGGTTATTTGATTACCTTTGCGCACCAAATTAGGGATATAATTCCCTGTTCACATTAAAAAGCAAACAAAAACAAGTCATGGCAGACTTACGACTACAAAGAAATTTTGGTATTGCGGCTCACATTGACGCCGGCAAAACCACTACCACAGAGCGTATCCTGAGGTATACCGGTATGATCCACAAGATTGGTGAAGTACACGACGGTGGCGCTACCACTGACTGGATGGAGCAGGAAAAGGAGAGGGGTATTACCATTACTTCTGCTGCTGTTAGCTGCCAGTGGCAATTCCCTACCGTTAACGGTAAGGCTGATGCAAACACCAAGAAATACTACTTCAATATCATCGATACTCCAGGTCACGTGGACTTCACCGTAGAGGTTGAACGTTCCATGCGTGTACTGGATGGTCTGATTGCACTGTTCTCTGCCGTGGACGGTGTTGAGCCTCAGTCTGAGACTGTTTGGCGTCAGGCTAACCGTTACAAGGTTCCCCGTATCGGTTTCGTAAACAAAATGGACCGTTCCGGTGCAGACTTCCTGAACGTGGTTAAACAGGTGAAGGAAATGCTGGGTGCGAAAGCCGTTCCCCTGCAGCTCCCGATCGGTGCTGAAGATGATTTCAGAGGCGTGGTTGACCTGATCACCATGAAAGGTGTAATCTGGGATATGGCTACAGAAGGTATGACCTTCGAAACCATTCCTGTTCCTGCTGACATGGTTGCTGAAGCTGAAGAGTGGAGAGCGAACCTGATCGAGGCAGTGGCAGAATATGACGACAAACTGATGGAGAAATTCTTCGAAGATCCCAACAGCATCACTGAAGCTGAAGTACACGAGGCTATCCGTAAGGCTACCATCGACCTCAGCATCGTTCCGATGATGTGTGGTTCTTCCTTCAAGAACAAGGGTGTACAAACTGCACTGGATGCTGTTTGCCGCTACCTGCCTTCTCCTGTAGATATCGAAGATACCGTAGGTATCAACCCTGAAACAGGTGCTGAAGAGATCCGCAAAGCTGATCCTAAAGCTCCTTTCGCAGCCCTGGCCTTCAAGATCATGACCGATCCTTTCGTAGGTCGTCTCGCGTTCTTCAGGTGTTACAGCGGCCACCTCGATGCCGGTTCTTACGTTAAGAACATGCGTTCCGGTAAAAACGAGCGTATCAGCCGTATCATGAAGATGTTCGCCAACAAGCAGAACCCTATCGATTTCATCGAAGCTGGTGATATCGGTGCGGCTGTAGGTTTCAAGGAAATCAAGACCGGTGATACACTTTGCGACGAAAACCATCCGATCGTTCTCGAGAACATGTTCATCCCTGAGCCTGTAATCGCGATCGCAGTTGAGCCTAAAACCCAGGCTGACGTTGACAAAATGGGTATGGCTATCGCCAAGCTGGTTGAAGAAGATCCTACGCTCCGCGTAAATACTGATGAAGATACCGGTCAGACCATCCTCCGTGGTATGGGTGAGCTGCACCTGGAGATCATCATCGACCGTATGCGTCGTGAGTTCAAAGTAGAAGTTAACCAGGGTGCTCCCCAGGTTGCGTATAAAGAAGCATTCCGCAAATCCGTCGAACACCGTGAGGTGCTGAAGAAGCAGTCTGGTGGTCGTGGTAAGTTCGCCGACATCATCTTCGAATTCGGTCCTGCCGATGAAGAGTGGCTGAAAGCAAACGACGGAGAGCATTTCCAGTTTGTGAATGATATCTTCGGTGGATCCATCCCACGTGAGTTCGTTCCTGCTATCCAGAAAGGATTCCAGGCTTCAATGAACTCCGGTGTTCTGGCTAACTACCCTGTTGAGAACATGAAGGTTCGTGTATTCGACGGTAGCTTCCACGCGGTTGACTCTGATTCCATGTCATTCGAGCTTTGTGCTAAAGCAGGTTTCCGTGAGGCAGCCCGTAAAGCACAGCCCGTTCTCCTGGAGCCTATCATGAAGGTTGAAGTGATCACTCCTGATCAGTATATGGGTGATGTAACAGGTGACCTTAACCGTCGTCGTGGTATGCTGGAAGGTATGGACAGCCGTAACAATGCACAGGTGATCAAAGCAAAAGTTCCCCTGTCTGAAATGTTCGGTTACGTAACACAGCTGCGCTCACTGAGTTCCGGCCGTGCTACCTCTACCATGGAGTTCTCTCACTACTCTCCTGCACCTAACAACATCGCTGAAGAAGTGATCGCGAAAGTGAAAGGAAAAGCAAAAGTTGAAGACTAATAGCATCCCGCTATACATATTCAGAGGCTGGCCCAAAAGGTCAGCCTCTTTTCGTTTCGGTGTGTTCCGGTACGTGGAGTGTGAGCGTAGTTAGAGTGTGCACGGTAGCTCGCCTCTGGCGGGTTACTTATATTCAGTTCGCCCCCGGCGAACCAACCGGGTGCAGCACCAGACTGGTCGCCGGAGGCGACGGAATATTTGTCACTCGCTGGGACGCGAGCGACGGCGGCACCCTGAGTAATTATATTTCCCGCAATAATTTGTGCTGGGATGCGGTGAAGAAATTCCGCCAGATCCGGTTCGCTTCTGAATGACTGTCCGCCGCATGCATGCCTGTGAGAGGGTATAAGTTGTGCATCAGTTTGGTACAAACGGCATATAATTCTCTGCTTCGGTTGCTGATCTCCGTTAGAGTCCCTTCTTCCACACGGGCTTGCATTCTCAACTGCTTCCAGCTGCTGTTTATCTTCTCATAAAACAGATCTCGCGCCTGCAGGATCTCTTGCTCCAGTTTTGCTGCAACAGCATCCCGTTCTGAAACATGTTTCATATAAATTTCCAGGAACCGGATGGCCATCCCCGAGAAATTCACACACAGCGTGGCTTCTGCAAATTGTAAGAAAGGGTACCGGTACACTTCCTGTGGTAAAGTGGCATAGGCAGGATCGATCACAAATCTCCTGGTCACAGGAACTACTACAGGACCTGCTTCGAAACTCAGACTGGCTGTGGCTTTCATGCCCATCATCTGCCAGTCGTGCAATTGACGTACTTCATTGGCATGAAACCAGAAAGCAGCCGTTGCGGGGTTGCCATTCCCATCTTTTATAATTACTCCATTCTCTTTCAGGTTGCACACGCAGGTGAATATTGTAGCATGAGGAGCACCTGTGGCATATTTCCACCTGCCGCTGATATGATAGCCATCCGCTTTCAGTTCAGCAGTGCCGGTGGCAGCGCCGCTGCCGGAAAAACAGACTTCAGGATCTTTGAAAAGTGGATCGGATACTTCGGGCTCCAAAAAGCCGATGAAATAATTGGCGCCGCTGCAAAGGGTGATGGTCCAGCCGAAACTTCCATCCGTCCAGGCCAGCGCTTCTTCCAGTTGCAGGGCTTCCGGAAAGGAGAGCTCCAGCCCGCCCCTGTCCTTCGGTACAAAAAGATTGAACCATTTATTACGGTATGCCAGTTCCAGCTGGGCAGGATGTAACTGACTGGCCGTTTCGGCTTCAGCCGCAGTATCGCGGATCATTTCCACTGCCTCGGGGGCAATCAGTGAATGGAAAGGAAGGATCATACTCAGGAAATTGATGGTGCTAAAACGCCGGAGCCTGATTTGTTCTCACGGGCCGTTTTTCTCCAGCTGAAATATCCGGTCACCGCTACGATGAACAAAAATACAGTAAGCAAGGCGTACAGCGGCAGTTCCTTGTGCAGCAGCAACGGAACGGCGGCGGCATTGGAGATATTCAGCAAGAGCCAGTTCTCCACTTTCCTGCGGGCCAGCAGCCACATACCCGCCCAGGCGGTAGCGCTCACAAAGGCATCGGCAATGGGAACTGTGCTGGGGGTGAAATATTTTAAAGCCAGGAAGAGACCGGGGAAGCCCAGGCCAACGATCAGCGCTACGATCTTCCATTCTCCGGCATTGGTAAAGCTTACCTTCACAAGCGGCTTGCGTTTCTTCTTCACCCAATACCACCAGCCATAGATGCTCATAGCCAGGTAGTAGCCATTGAGCAGGCATTCGGCATACAGACCGGCTTCAAAGAAAATGAAAATGGTAAGCGATACAGCGCCGATACCGGCGGGGTAGAGCCAGATCTTATTGGCACGGGCCAGCAGCACCTCCGTTACACTCAGCGAAACTGCGATCCACTCCAGCGGTGGGGTTGCACCGATCTGCTGCAGAAGCAGGCGGATCCATTCTTGTATGTTCATCTTTTCAGTTTTTTCCCTACGCCGGCATTACCCGGATCAGGTGGATGAAGAAAACAGTTGGGCAGTTTTCTTCAAAGGGTATATTCTCAGCCTGGAAGGCACCCCCTTTGGAATTATGCACAAAATTAATGAATTAAGCCATTCCAATGCCGGAGCATTTGCAGTTATCTGCCAATATGCGCAGTTAAACATTAAAATACCACGGCTGTTAAACAGTGCATGTTCACATTACAGATTTTCATTTTCTTTGCCATCTCTACGCCTTTCGGTACGACCGGAAACGTACCGGAACCGGCTCTATGGTTATGTAGCAATACCTGGAACTAAACCTCCAAAGTACTGGCCTCCTGCTAAAACAGGGGGCCTTCTTTTTACTTCCCTTTTATCATTCTTTTTACCGGACTGCTGCTTTTTGTCTTAATTTCCGTCCCTAAATTTCGCAGGTAATGCATATGATAAGAACCTTACAAAGACTGGTATTTGTAGCTATTGGCATTTTATCTGTCAATACCCTGCTTGCACAGGGAGAATTGCAATGGGCCAAAGACGGCAATAGTTATTATGAGTTCAATGACCAGCAGGGGATCCTGCAGATCATTCCAAAAAGTCCGAATACCGTAGTGGTGAGCAAGGCTCAACTGACGCCCTCCGGTGGCAGTGCGGCACTGGAGCCAGCCAGCTTCAGCTTTTCTGAAGACGATCAGAAAGTCCTCCTCTTCACCGATACCCGCAAGGTGTGGAGGCTCAATACAAAAGGAAATTACTGGGTCTACGATAAAAAAGCAGGCAGCCTGAAAAAACTCGGAAAAGGCCGGCCCGCTTCCTCTCTCATGTTCGCAAAATTTTCCCCCGATGGAAAGAAAGTGGCCTATGTGAGCGAATACAATCTCTATGTGGAAGACCTGGCAACCGGCGCTGTAAAAGCGCTGACTACCGATGGCAACCGCAAGCTCATCAACGGCACATTCGATTGGGTGTATGAAGAAGAATTCTTCTGCAGGGATGGATTCCGATGGAGCCCGGACAGCCGCCAGATCGCCTACTGGCAGATCGATGCCAAGAATACAAAGGATTACCTGATGATCAACAATACTGACTCCATCTATCCTGTGGCCATTCCCGTGGAATATCCCATCGCCGGCGATGCACCTTCCCCCTTCAAAATTGGAGTGGTGGATATAACCGCTGCAAAGACCAGCTGGATGAAAGTGCCTACGGACAAGGTGCTGCAGAGCTATGTCACCAGGCTGGAGTGGGCAGGTGCCGGTGAACTGATCCTTCAGCATATGAACCGCCGCCAGAATGAGAGCAATATCCTGCTCTGTGATGTGAAGACAGGCGCAGCCAAAACCATCTTCACGGAAAAGGATGCAGCCTGGATTGATGTGATTCAGCTCTGGGACGAAGATTATATCTGGGGCGGTTGGGATTGGCTCAATGGCGGTAAGGAATTCATCTGGCCTTCTGAAAAGGACGGCTGGCGCCACTTGTACCGTATCGGTAAGGATGGCAAAGAAACGCTCATCACCGTAGGTAACTATGATGTAATGGATATCGTGTGCATCGATGAAAAAGGCGGCTATGTGTACTTCATGGCCTCGCCCGACAACGGCACCCAGAAATACCTCTACCGCATCACCATCGATGGCAAGGGAACGGCAGAAAGGCTTAGTCCCGCCACGCAACAGGGTATTCACTCCTATGATGTATCGCCCAATGCGAAATATGCCGTGCATGGTTTCAGCAACTACTATACGCCCGGCACTTCTGAAATGATCACCTTACAGGACCATAAGCCTGTGGATGGTGCTTCAAAGATCGAAAGCAATGTTGGCAAGGCAGACAAGACCAAATCCAAACTGGAATTCTTCAAGGTGAAGACCGCAGAAGGCGTGGAAATGGACGGTTGGATGGTGAAGCCTCAGAATTTCGATCCCGCTAAAAAATACCCAGTTGTATTCTATGTGTACACAGAGCCCTGGGGCCAGAACGTGAAAGACCAGTGGGGTGTTGGCCGTAACTTCCTGTATGCAGGGGATATGACCAAAGACGGGTATATCTATATTTCCATCGACAACCGCGGTACACCGGTACCCAAGGGCAGGGAATGGCGGAAATCCATCTACCGCAAAATCGGTCAGCTCAATATCAGCGACCAGGCCGCAGCTGCCAGGGAAGTATTGAAATGGAACTTTGTTGATACCAGCCGCGTGGCGGTATGGGGATGGAGCGGAGGCGGATCTGCCACCCTCAACCTCATGTTCCAGTACCCCGAGATCTACAAGACCGGTATCTCCGTGGCTGCCATCAGCAACCTGTATACATACGATAATATCTATGAAGAAAGGTATATGGGTCTGCCGAAGGAAAACAAAGCGGATTATGAAGCCGGTTCGCCACTCACTTATGCGAAGAACCTGAAGGGGCATCTCCTGTATGTTCATGGCACCAATGATGATAATGTTCATTACAACAATGCCGAAATGCTCATCAATGAACTGGTTAAACATAATAAACAGTTTCAATTGATGAGCTATCCAAACCGTACACACAGTATGGCGGAAGGAGAGGGTACATTTCAGCACCTGGTTACCATGTACACCAACTTCCTGAAACAGTATTGTCCTCCGGGAGCCAGGTAGGACGGGCCTTTCAGGGCAGCTGATAATAAATCATCAATTAGATATTCATTAACATAGGTAGTATTGTTTAATGGTTACTTTGGTTGAATAAACCTGTAGCCATGAAATATTTACTACCTCTTTCTTTTATTGTTCTTCTAACGGTTAGTTGTACACGATATCAGTATCTCACGGTCCGGTCTTCAGATCCCGCAGTTCAGCAGAATGTGAAGGACCAGTTTGTAGTGGAGAATGATACCTTGCTGGTGACGTATGATTTCAAGGGAGCTGATCTTCCGGTGAGTATCCGGATCAGCAACAAGCTGGAGAAGCCGTTGCTGGTAGACTGGAAGCGGTCGAGTATCATCATCAACGACCAGTCCATCAGTCTGAAGCCGGATGAGATCACCAGGGGCTCGGCATTGTCCGCTACTTCGGGAGTGGGCAGGAGTGTGAGGTATTCCGATACCCGGACGGAGTTCAGTGCCGTGACCAGTTCTCCGGCTGACCTGGAGATGGTGCCGCCCCGGGCATATATCGAGCCGGCGCCATTCAGGGTTGCAACTGAGTACTTCGATAATATCCCTGAAGCTGCATGGGCCTGGAGGGAAGTGGTAATGAAAGATGGGGGGCGGGTGAGGAAAAAGGTGGCGGTTTTCAGTGAGCAGGATTCGCCATTGCGGTTCCGGACCTACCTGACCCTGCTGACGGAGGAGAAGGGACCGGCGCAGGTGGTGGAGCATTCATTTTATTTGTCGGAGATCCTGAGCTCGGGGGAAGCTATACCGGGTCATAAAGGACCTTGGGTGGCGAAGGTTTCGTCGGGTGGAGGAGTGGTTGCCGGGGTGCTGGTGGCGGGAGTGATTGGGGCTGCTGCGGCTGCTGCTTCGGGTGAGGCAAAAAATAATCAGGGAAATTTTCAGGGTAATTAAGAGAAGAAACGGGGGAAGGGAGATTGTTGAGAGATGTTGATTATTTCCTGACTTCCAGCTAAATAGATAAATAGTGGCGGCAAAGCGGTGTAAAAAGCCTAGCTTTGCCGCTGATTTTTTAACGGATGGGAGCGAAAGTTTTTGTTTTTTCTTTTGTTAATAAAGAAACAAGCCCTTACCTTTGCATCCCCATCGAAAAATGGGTTTTGGAATATGTCTCAACGAATCAGAATCAAATTACAATCATACGATCACAACCTGGTTGATAAATCAGCTGAGAAGATCGTGAAGACTGTGCGTAGCACCGGCGCTGTAGTAACAGGCCCTATTCCTTTACCTACAAGGAAAAAGATCTTTACCGTTCTGCGTTCACCGCACGTGAATAAGAAGAGCCGTGAGCAGTTCCAGCTCTGCACGCACAAGCGCCTCCTGGACATTTATACATCCAGCAGCCGTACAGTAGATGCGCTCAGCAAACTCGACCTGCCCTCTGGAGTAGAAGTTGAGATCAAAGCGTAAAATTTTTAGAGACCTTGTCCGGGTTTACGA
>NZ_JBQCGW010000206.1:0-7518 GCF_051955275.1 Pseudobacter sp.
GCTGGTGCCAACACCGAAAACATCGATGGGTGCCTGCTGCTCCAGCAGGCTTTTGATCACCCCTTCATCCAGCTGGTTGCTGGCCACTATCTTCACATCATGTAAACCTGCTTCATTCAGCATGGCCCGCGCCTTTCTGCTGAGATAGGCCAGGTCGCCACTGTCCAGACGAACACCACTGAGCTTATGTCCTGCTTTCTCCATTTCTTTTGCTACGGTGATAGCATTGGGAATGCCGCTCTGTAATGTATTGTAGGTGTCCACCAGGAATACGCAGCCATGGGGTCTTGACCTGGCGAAGGCACGAAAGGCTTCCAGCTCCGATTCATAACCGGTCACAAAGGCATGGGCCATAGTACCAGCGGCAGGAATATCATATAACTGTGCCGCATATACGTTGCTGGTGCTGTTGAACCCACCGATCACCGCGGCCTTGCTGGCCAGGATGCCTCCGGGTCCCTGTGCGCGGCGCAGCCCGAAGTCGCTCAGGATACGTTCTCCCGCCACATAACGCATACGCGATGCCTTGGTAGCGATCAGGGATTCGAAATTGAGAATATTGAGCAGGAGGGTTTCCACGAGCTGGGCTTCCAGCCAGGTGCCTTCCACTCTTACGATCGGACAATTGGGAAATACGATCTCTCCTTCCGGCACGGCATGGATCTTTCCTTTGAAGCGGAAACTTTCCAGGTGATCTATATAGCGGCTGTTGAAATTAAGGGAACGCAGGAAGGATATATCTTCTTTTGTAAAATGTAAAGTTTCCAGGATCTCCAGCAGGTCTGATAATCCTGCAAATACTACGTAACCGCCTTTTGCCGGGACTTTCCTGAAGAAGTAATCGAACACTACAGGTACTTCATGGCGTTTCTCCAGAAAATTCACTTCACCGATGGTGAGCTCATACAGGTCAGTATAAGATCCGCTGATGGAAAAGGATAACATAACACGTGATTTGCCCCAAATCTACGGTCTTTTGCTTTCCCATTTTATTTGGGTGTACCCAGTCACTCGCGTCCCCGCGAGTGACTTCTATTTGCTTGCCTCCGGCGAGTTCAGTGTTCGCCGGAGGCGAACAAATATTACTCACTCGCCGGAGGCGAGCGAGTGCGCTCCGCTATTTTAAAAGTGTCTCTATTTTCCGAGCAGAATATTTTCTATGGCAATGGCGCGGGGAAAAAGGATCTCGTTTTCCAGCCGCATATGCTGCACCAGGTCCTGATCCAACTCCTGAAGTTTGAGGAAGGTAACGCGATGGCTCACACAGGCTTCTTCCCCCGCCGTGTAGTTATTGGTGAGACGGCGGAAATTTCCAAGGAGCTCCTCTGTCTGCTGGTGTTCTTCCTCCATACGGGCTGCGATGGGTTTTCGCAGGGTACGCACCAGCAGTTCAGCATAAGGTTCCTTGCCGTTGTAAGCACGGTTGATCCGTTTCACATAGGGGAATAGTACTTCCTCCTCCTGCTTCAGATGGGCAGGCATCTGTTTGTAGAGCTTCATGAACTGCAGCTGCAGTTCATCGAGGTAAGGGAATTTCTTGCGGTGGCCAGCCACAAATTTGGTGAGGTGATCATGCAATGAAGGCAATGCTTCTTTCATATAGGCGTGGTGCACATGCACCAGGTAGTCTGCCAGAAAATCTATGGGCCAGTTGTTGAAATTGAGGGTGGGGGAGATAAGAATGCGACGGGTGGCGGTTTCCAGGTCCTGTATCACCATATCGGTGCTCACACCTCTGGCTTCGCAGGCAACCTGCAGGGGCCATCTGCCACCACAGCAGAAATCGATATTGTATTTGAGCAATACATCTGCCGTACGGTAATCCCCGTTCACGATCTCGGTAACCGGTGTCTGTTCGTCTATCTTCAGGATCTGTTCTGTCATGTTATTTTTGCGTTTGAAAGCCGCTGTTATAAACGGCAAATTACCCCGGTGCCGGAAGAAAAAAACTGATTAAAATCAGGTCTGGAACTATCTTTTTTCAGGAAACCGGTGGGTGTTATTGGAAAATTTTAATATAATTTGTGTTGATGTTCAAAGAAAAGGCGCTCAATGTTTTGTTGTTCTGCAGTATTCTCACCGTATGTACGGCGGTATTGCAGTTCATGTATCCCGAAATCGGTTTTCTCTATGGCGGTTACGTTGCCGCCACCTTGCTGACCGTATTCCTGCAAAACGATAACCTTACCAAGCTGTTCGGCATCATCAGCCTCCTGCTGATAGTGGTCTCAGGGTTTTATACGCGGGAAGCCGGAGGCACGCCCTCCCTGCTTTTACAGCTCGTATTCGAAGGCATCATCGTGCTGCTCACCATGATAGCGGTGATCTACATTAAAAAGATCTACGGCTCCCTGGAATCAGACCAGCAACAGGTAAAAGCCCTTTTCGATAATGCTACCGAAGGCATCATCCTCACCAACCAGAAAGGAGAGATCGTGCTGGTGAACCCCGCCGCCCTGCAACTATTCGGTTATCAGAAAGAAGAATTACTGGGACAGGCCATTGAAAAGCTCATCCCCGGACGGTTCCATCACGCGCATTCCGGTTATCGCGAAAGTTTTTATAAAAAGCCCGGCAACCGCAGCATGGGCCATGGCCGCGATCTGTTTGCCAGGACCAAAACAGGCGATGAATTCCCTGTGGAAGTGAGCCTCAGTTTTTATAAACAGAAGAACGAATTCTTTGTGATCGCCTTCCTGGTTGATATCACCCAGCGGAAAGAATCGGAGCGCAGGCTGCTGGAAAAAAGAGAACAGCTTGAAAAGGTGACTGAAGAGATCCGCCAGCTGAATGCCGACCTGGAAAATAAAGTGGAAGAACGCACCATGATCCTCAAAGAAGCCTTGCAGGAACTGGAGCGATCGCAGCAGAACCTGAGCGAAGCCCTCAATAAAGAAAAAGAACTGAACGAGATCAAATCGCGCTTCGTATCCATGGCCTCGCACGAGTTCCGGACGCCGCTCAGCACAGTCCTGAGCTCTGCAGCGCTCATCGGCAAATACACACAGTCTGAAGAACAGGATAAGCGCGACCGCCACCTGAAGCGCATCCGCGATTCCGTGAAGCACCTCAACGACCTGCTGGAAGACTTCCTGAGCCTTGGTAAGCTGGAAGAAGGCAAAGTGATGATGGATACCGGTCCTGTTGACCTGAAGGAATTCCTGGAAGATACCATGGAAGAAATGAAGCCCGTGCTCAAACCCGGCCAGGAGATCCAGGTGCAGTGCGCGGGTGACGACTTCATCACCACCGACAAAAAGCTTCTCAAGAATATTCTTATCAACCTGCTCAGCAACGCCGCCAAATTCTCTCCCGAGAATGCCACCATCAGGGTGATCTCCAACAATAACGATGACCTGCTTCGTTTATCCGTCATTGATAGCGGTATCGGTATCGCCGAGGAGGACCAGCATCATATGTTCACCAGTTTCTTCCGCGGAAGGAATGCCGTGAATATCCAGGGAACCGGCCTGGGACTTCATATCGTAAAGCGCTACGTGGATCTCATCCGTGGTACTATCAGCCTGCAAAGCAAACTGGGCGAAGGCACCACCGTAACAGTGGAAGTTCCTGATCTCAATTAGTGCGCTAGGCAGCTGGGCCAGCATTATTATCGTGCTTCGCAACGCTGGTATGAAAAGCACTAGCGGGGACGCGAGCGACGGGCAGCTGCGAGCTTAATGGCAGCTGGCTGCTGCTCCGGGAGCGTCTGCCAATATAGGACTGATGAATGGTATGCCGAGGTTCATACCTCTGAGAATAAGAATGATGCCCATGGCCGCAATGATGATGGGAGTGACCCGTTTCAGATGGGTCCTTACGTCCAAGCTTATACGAATACCAAACCAGCTGAGGAGAAACATGGCTGGTACGGTACCCAGACCGAACATCATCATGAAGAAGGCGCTTTCTATCGGAGCGGAAAGGCCAATGGCGCCGATAATGGCCATATATACCATGCCACAGGGGAGGAGGCCATTGGCCATTCCAAGGAGGAGAAAAGAACCGGTGTTGGTATTGCGAAGGAGTTTTCCCATGAGTACTTGCAAAGGCTGGTACCACGCCTGGATCCATTTGGGAGAATTGCTTTTCTTACCAATAAAATAGTAGAATGCCAGCAACAACATAATGACACCGGCAATGATAGAAAACGATTGCTGGAAACCGGCCAGGTAGAAAGTTCTGCCGGCCAGTCCGAATAACAAACCTAAAAAAGAATAGGTGATCACACGTCCCAGGTGATAGCCCAGCATGGCAAGCAGTTGCCCGCCTCTGCTCAGGTGATGCACCGGCAGGCTCATGGCCAGCGGTCCACACATGCCTACGCAATGCGCGCTACCGGCAAGACCAAGCAATCCACCTGCTGTTATGATGGGCCATAGTATCATCTAACGGAGATCAATAGTTGCTTCTGAATAATACTGGTGAGTGCCGGCAGTCCAGTTGAATTTTACAGTGTACTTACCTGGCAGCAGCAGCCTGCTGCTGATCTGCTGTTGACCGGTGGAATTCACTGCCAGCGGGATCTTTATATCCCTTTTCGCATCTGCTGCGTTATAGAACCATACATTTCCTGTAACTGCCAGCCCCTTCATTTCTTCGGGCATCTGCAGGGTGATCGCGGAGTCGTTTTTGCTGACGGATGGTTTGGCAGAAAGGTTGTTGGCGCGTGCGGTGCCATCGATCACCTGTTGATACACCAGTTCGTCTTTGTAGTATTCTTTGGAAACCAGGTCGAAGTTGGTCTGTGTAGCCTTGTACACCAGCAGGATGATCATGCCGGCAAAGGCGCAGATAAAGATGGTCAGCTTATGTCCCCAGTTGAGTGTCATAATTTCTTTTTTTAATTATTCATGTACCGGCCCCAGGAAGTTGGTGGTGATCACATCGAGCTTTTCGTTGCCGCTGTAGATGCCGATCCTGACGGCTGTTTTACGTTCGTGAATGGTATTGCGGGGGAGGATGAGGAAAAAAGATCCACTGCCTTCGCCCTGTTCCTTTACCTGAATGGCGTGGTGTCCGATGATCTCGATATGGCCGCTGATATTTTCAAGCTTCAGGCTGAGCGGGATGGCATTGGTGGTTTTATTGGCCACCTTGATATTGTACAGGTTGCTCACACTGTCTGTGCCCCGCTCCTGGTAGAGCATACCGGGAGTTCTCATGATGGTAGTATCCACTTCCTTCCGGGTCACCAGCATGAAAGCGAGAACGGTCACCAGCACGCCGAGCAGTACGGTGTACAGCTTCATGCGGCCGGTGTAGTGTAATTTTTCTCTTTTTTCTATACCATTCTCGGATGCATAACGGATAAGGCCTAATGGCTGGTTGATCTTTTCCATGATGGCGTTACAGGCGTCGATACAGGCGGTACAGCCCACACACTCCATTTGAGTGCCGTTGCGGATGTCGATACCTGTTGGACAAACCTTCACGCACTGAAAGCAATCGATACAATCGCCGATGCTTCTTTCTACTTTTTTATTGTACTTACCTCTTGGCTCACCACGCTGGTAATCGTAGGCAACGATCATGGAGTTCTTGTCGAGCAGCACACCCTGCAGACGGCCGTAGGGGCAGATCACGGTGCAAACCTGTTCCCTGAAGAAGGCGTAAACAGTATAGAATACACCGGAGAAAACTGCTATGGACAGGAGCCCGCCGATATGTTGGCTCACCGGCTCGGTGATGATCTTCCAGAGTTCCTTCACGCCTATCACATAGGCAAGGAAGAAATTGGCGATGATGAAGGAGCAGAGGTAGAAAATGAGGTGTTTACTGACTTTTTTGAAGATCTTGGAACCGGTCCAGGGTGCTTTGGCCAGCAGTCGCTGCTGTGCCGCATCACCTTCAATGAAGTACTCGATCTTGCGGAAGAACATCTCCATGAAAATGGTCTGGGGACAAACCCATCCACAAAACAAACGGCCGAAAGCTGCCGTGAACAGCACGATGAACACAATGAATGTGAGCATCCCCAAACCAAAGATGAAGAAATCCTGTGGCCAGAAAACTTTTCCGAATAAAATGAATTTAGCTTCTGTAACATTAAAGAGAAAGAGCGGCTGCCCATTCACCTCGATGAATGGCAGTGAGAAGAAAAGGAGGAAAAAGAACCAGCTGACATATGTACGGATATTGTAGAGTTTGCCTTTGGGTTTCTGGGCAAACACCCAGTTCCTTTTTCCCTTTTCATCAACAGTAGCGATCCTGTCGCGGAACGAAGAATTGTCTGCTGCCTTTTTCGATATCGACTCTTTACTGTCCACTGCTAACCTTTCTTTTATTATTTAGAGGTATTATTTCGCTATAACGCTGGCACTGTCCTGCTTTGCGGCTGTGCTGTCGCCTGCGGCCGCGCCACCTGCTGACTCCTGGTAGAGTTCACCCTGCTTTTCTTTACCGTTTGCAGGGTTGGTGCCATGCAGGGATTTGATGAAGCTCACTACCTGAGAGATCTGTACAGGGCTGAGATCGTCTTTCCAGCTGCGCATGCCTTTCTCGGGCCATCCGTATTTCACGGATTTGAAAACATCGGACAGACTGCCACCATGCAACCAGTAATCATCGGTGAGGTTGGGGCCAACGGTGCCTTCTCCTTCTTTACCATGACAGGCAGCGCAGTTCTGTGTGAACACTGCCTTTCCTGCATCCAGGGTGCTGGCATCGGTCAGCAGTTTCACGGTATTCTCATCCACATTATTGGCGCTTTTCTTCAGATAGGCGGCTTTCTGTGCTTCTGCTTTTTCCATCGCTATTGCAAATTCCTGCTGACTCAACGGTGCTGATTCTGACACATGGTAACGCCAGAGATAGATACCGGCAAAGATGATGGTGCCATAGAAGCCGTAGAGCCACCAGGGTGGGAGACGGTTGTTGAGCTCGCGGATACCATCGTACTCGTGGTCAAGCTCAAGGGATTTCTCTTCTTCCACAGGTTTCAGGCTGTTCATTTTTTGCCAGAAGATCTTGAAGGAACCTGCCTTGCGTGGTTTTTCCAGTCCCTGTTGTTTTTTTACACGGCTGAGGAATACACGCAATTGAAAGAGCAGGGCAACTATCACCAGCAGCTCCATGGTGATAACACCAACCACCAGGTAAAAGGCGGTTGGAGATAAAGCACCGAAGTTCTGTGCTGCTGTGGAGATCGCTTCAGCAGGCGCTGCATCCTGTGCAAACAGTGGCATTCCGAAGAATACCAGCAGTGCCATGATGGCGGTGGTGCTGAGCGTCATTTTCTTTTTCTCTGCTTCAATTTCTTTCTCGCGCTGGTAATAATAGGTGGCTGCACCTGTCAGTACGTTGGCGAGCAGGATGATGATCAGCAGCAGGATGGCCATGATGATCACCAGCATGGTAACCATAGGATCCGCTATGGAATGGGGTTTGGGCGCATCGCCTGCTTCCCGGGCAAAAAGGATTGAAGTGCTTGCGAGGGCGGGCAACAGCAGCGCCAGTCTTTTGGTCATTGTCTTACTTTTATTGCTAGATGCATTTGAACGGAACATACGGTTGGGT
>NZ_JBQCGW010000207.1:0-12471 GCF_051955275.1 Pseudobacter sp.
AAACAGCAATGAACATTCGTAAAACAGTAGAACAATGGACAGGAATATCAGTTTCGATAGGGGTTGCGCCAACAAAAACCCTGGCCAAGCTCGCCAATTATGTGGCGAAGAAAGACAAACAGGCTTCACAATGTGTAACCGTGATAGCCACCAGGGAGGAGCAGATCAAACTGCTGCGCTCTACCAGGGTGAGTCATGTATGGGGAGTAGGGTGGTCTTACGCGGAAAAACTCATCAACCAGGGGATTACCAGTGCATGGGACCTGAGCAGTATGCCCGAAGAGTGGGCACACCGGCACCTGGGTGGTGTGAATGGCGTTCGACTGATCCGCGAACTCAATGGCATCCCAGGGAAAGAGATGGCAGCGCCCCTGACGACCAGGAAAATGATCGCTACTACCCGTATGTTTGGGCAGCCCGTAACGGAGCTGACAGCCATTACTGAGGCAGTGGCCACTTACACATCACGGGCAGCCGAAAAACTGCGCCGTCAGCACGGAGCCGCAAAGACCATTCACGTTTTCCTGGTGACCCGCGAAGAGGACCATATGAAAAGCTTCCGCCGCGGCGCCACCATTCAGTCACACGCCACACTTCCCGCAGCCACCGCTGTTACGCAGGACCTGATCAAATCAGCCGTGCAACAGGCAGAACAATTGTTCACAAAAGGGAAAGTATATAAGAAAGCTGGCGTGATGCTGAGCGATATCGTGCCCGACGATTCCATTCAGGGGAACCTCTTCATTCCACCTTCGGACAATGATCAGCGTTACCTGATGGATGTGATAGACAATGTGAACTTCAGCATGCGCGACGATATGCTGAAGTTCGCTTCCAGCGGAACCACGCGGAACTGGAAGATGCGGCAGGAACTGCGCAGCAAACGCCACACCACCCGCTGGGAGGAATTATACGAAGTGAAATAAATCATCCAATCAAAACATACTCATCTGAGTACTGCCGGATTCGGGGGCAGGCTGTATGAATTGTGGCCTCGGAATATGAAGCCCGCTTACAGCCTCCATCCTTCCGGCAAAATAATCGACCATTTCCGGCGCCATGATCTCATCAGGCGTATGCATGAAGAACCAGATCTCCTCCAACCCCTTGTCAAGCCATTGTTTTAGCCTGTCTGCCCACCGGCTCATCCTCACCGGGTCCGTTGGCCCCATCGCATGGCCAACATATCTGATAAATGCTTTCGGAATGGTCAGCTCCATATGAGCACAATCCCTCCGCCCGGAAGTATCGGTGATCACAGCCCCTATTTTCATTTCACGAAGCGTACCGAACAGATGATCCTTTACAGGGCCATCCACCAGCCAGTCCGGGTGACGCACTTCCAGGAAGAACGTGAGATCCGTTGGCAATGACCGCAGGTAACTGAATAGTTTCTGCTGATTGGCAGGCGAATGCTTTTCACTCAACTGTAAAAAGATGGGACCCAGATGCCCGCCGAAAGCCAGGATGCCTCTCAGGAAGGAATCTGTTGGTTCGTCCACATTATCGAAACCACTGTAATGACTGATCAGTTGTGGCACTTTGGGGCAGAACATGAAATCCCGGCCCTCCGCTTTGGCGGCCCAGCGCCCGATGATCTCTTCTCCATAGATCTGGTAATGGGTGGCATTGAACTCTATGCTGTTGAAATGCTTCACATATTCATCCAGGTAATACACTTCCTTTGTACCTTTCGGATAGATCTTATTGATCCATTGTTTTGGCCCACGGGTAGCGCACCCAACGTAGAGCCTGGGATGGGGCACAGGCTGCCCTGGCAATACCATTGCATTGCCGGGAGGATCAGGCCTTAAACTGAAATCAATGCTACTCACCTCATTTTCAGGAACTTTGCCAAAATGCATAAATGGTAGTTTCGAATGCAAAACTAGTGAAACCGGCAATTCCTGATTTTTTTTCTGAATTTTAAAATATCCCTTCGCATGGCCCGTCTACCTGTTTATACAAAGCATGGAAGAGAGCCTGACGATATCAACTGTTATGCCCGCGGAGCGCAAAAGAAATATAACAGAGGTCATCAATGACTACAGCAAACGGCTGTTCGGTTTTATCCGGAAACGGGTGAAAAACGAAGCGGACGCGCAGGACATTATGCAGGATGTTTTCTTTCAGTTCGTGGGCAATACCCAACCTATCGATCAACTGTCAGGCTGGCTTTTCACCGTAGCAAGGAACAAGATAACAGACAGGCAACGAAAACATAAGCCCACCAACTTCAGCGATCTGTATGTTGAAGAAGAACAGGAAGATCTCGAAGGCTTCTCTGAATTGCTGATGGATACCGGCGATGACCCGGAAAAAGAATATCTGCGTACTTTATTCTGGCAGGAACTGAACACTGCGCTGCAGGAATTGCCGGAAGAACAGCGGGAAATCTTCATAAAACATGAACTGGAAGGTGTGTCATTCAAAGACCTTTCCGAATTGACCGGCGAACCGGTGAACACGCTCATCAGCCGGAAACGCTATGCAGTACTGCATTTGCGGGAAAGACTGAGAGCACTTAAAGAAGAACTTTTAAATTATTGATCGATATGAAACGTAAATCAAAGATCGGCAAGGTACTGGGGATCCTCGTTTGCGTGGTAATGTTTGCCGCATTGTTCACATTCATCGTAATGAGCTTGTGGAACGCCATATTACCTGCAGTACTGGGTGTAAAAACAATTACTTTCTGGCAGGCATTAGGTATCCTCATCTTATCCAAGATCCTCTTCGGCGGATTTGGGGGCGGAGGCAAATGGAAGGAACGCGGCCGCGAGCGCTGGAATGAAAAGATGATGAGCAAATGGGGAAACATGAGTGAAGAAGACAGGCAGCGCTTCAAATCAAAATGGGAAGCCAGGTGCGGCTCAGGCTGGAGAAGGCCTTTCGGTGGACAACGGTTTGAAGAAAAGAAAACAGAAGAAAAAGGTGAAGCAGGTGCAGAGTAATCATCAATCCCTTAAAACCATTTTTATGGAAGTGCTGGTGTTCAAAACAAGTGTCCGCAACAGAACAAATGTTCAATCGGTGAGTGCAGCCCTGGATTCGCTCTCCGGTGTTCTGAAATGGAACTTTGATTTGCAGGATGCAGACAATATCCTTCGCGTGGAAGCGAGGGAGTTATCACCCCGGAATGTGGAGCTGGTACTGCAATACGCAGGGTTTGCCTGTGAGGAATTACCGGATTGAACCCGGTAAAAAGAAAAAGCACATTCAGCATGCAATGCCAGGCGCATTGCATTTTGCTGTTAAATCCTATCTCAGCTGCGGCATACTTATCCCCGTGATCTTCCTGTAAATATCCACTGCATACAGGTCCGTCATCCCGGAAATAAAATCAACCACCGACTGGATATCGTAGTATAATTTATCAGGCTCGCCCGTTACCACAAACTGTGGCGAGATCAATTGCAATACCTTCTTCGCTTTAGCAGATCTCTGCTCGATGATGGCCGCAAAGAATTCTTTCAGCAATCCTCCGATCACATTGTAACCGGCAATCTCTATCTCCACCACCGACCGGTGATTGTAGATATGTTTTACGGAATAATCATCGATGCGTTTGATCAACGCCAGTTCCTCTTCTCTTAAATAATCAATGAGGCTCTTGCTCAGCGTACCTTCCAGCAATTCAGTTTCTTTCTCCATAAACACCTGGCAGATCCTGTTGAGCAACAGATTGATCAACCTCGCACGAAGAAAACTCACTTTCTGGTTATCGTCCCGGATCTTATCAAGAGAGTTTGCAACACCCTCTTTTGAATCATATCCTTCCTTTGCATCAAAGAAAGAAAGGAACAATTCCTTGATAGTTTCGATGGAAATAATGTTCAGTCTATGCGCATCTTCAAAATCAATGATGCGATAGCAGATATCATCCGCGGCCTCTACCAGGTAAACGAAAGGATGACGCGCATATACATTGGCGTTATCATCAAGCTTTGGTATCTGCAACGCTTCTGCAATGTTCTTATAGATCCCGATCTCAGAATCGAAGAATCCTGATTTCTTGGTAATGAGTTGCTGCTTGTTGAAACCGCTGAGAGAGTCAGTCGGATATTTTATGATGCTGGCCAGCGTGGCATAAGTAAGCTTAAAGCCGCCGGGGGCCTCTTCATTGAAATGGTGGGTAAGCGTTCTGAACGCATTGGCATTGCCTTCAAAATACAGGAAATCCCTTTGTTGATTCTCTGTAAGAATGGTTTTAAAACGATGCGCCGCCTCTCCTTCCAGATCGCGGAAAAAAGTGCGGATGGCATCTTCGCCGGAATGTCCGAACGGAGGGTTGCCGATATCATGCGCCAGGCAACCGGCAGCGATCACGGCAGACAGTTCGTATTTATAGAATTCGCGGAAATCATCTCCTGCGTTGGGATACTTATCAGCAATGGCATCGCCTACGGCCTTTCCCAGGGAACGCCCTACGGACGCCACTTCCAGGCTATGCGTAAGCCTGTTGTGTACAAACACGGGGCCGGGAAGCGGAAACACCTGTGTTTTATTCTGCAATCTTCTGAAAGCGGATGAGAATATGATGCGATCATAATCCCGCAGGAAGGAAGTGCGAACGGCATCACTGCCGCCGGAAGATTTATTCTCTGATCCTGTGCGTTTATTACTGTAAAGTTGCTCCCATTTCATGTGGCGAAAAGGCGTGGGTTTTACTGGTTCGGCTGGTTAGGCTGCTGTGGCTTGATAATGGGTTTGCTCTGGTTCTGATGCTGGCCATTTCTGTTGCCGCCACCATCAGTTCTGTTGCCACCGCCATTTCTATTTCCACCACCACCATTATTTCTGTTACCGCCGCCACCGTTCCTGTTTCCACCACCGCCACCATTCCTGTTACCGCCATATCCTCCGCCCTTGCGGTTGCCGTGGAATTTTCCACCGCCACCTCCGCCGCTTCTTCTTGTACGGGGACGATATTCAGGAGCAGGTCCAAGTTCAGGAGGCACTTCGCCTTTCTTCACGGGATGACCCAGCAGTTCTTCGATAGCAGCAAAACGGTTCTGTTCCTTTTCGCTGATGAAGGTAATGGCCATACCTTCTGATTCTGCACGGGCAGTACGTCCGATACGGTGGACATAGTCTTCACCATCATGCGGCACGTCATAGTTTATTACGAGGTCGATACTATCGATATGGATACCACGGCTAAGGATATCCGTAGCCACCAGGATGGGGATACGGCCACTGGTGAACTGCATCAGCACTTCTTCGCGGGCGCTCTGCTCCAGGTCCGAATGGATCTCGGAAGCAGGCAGTTTGGCCCTGCGCAGATCACGGGTGAGCGACTTCACATTCTGTTTGCTTGAACAGAAAATGAGGATCATTTTGCAGGTGGTATGTTTCAGCAGATGCAGGAGCAGCGGAGCTTTCTGTGGCTCGAATACCACAAATGCTTCCTGAACGATCTTATCCGGAGGACGGGAGATCGCGATATTCACTTCTTCCGGTTTGTGCAGGATCTTACGCGCCAGCGAACGGATCTTTTCGGGCATGGTAGCGGAGAAAAGCAGGGTCTGCCTTTTTTCGGGCAGCTTACCGATGATGCGCATGATATCGTCATGGAATCCCATATCAAGCATGCGGTCAGCTTCATCCAGTACCAGGAACTGCAGTCCATCCAGCTTGGCGTAACCCATATTGAGGTGGGCGATCATCCGGCCAGGCGTGCAGATCACAAGGTCCACTCCTTTGGAAAGGGCCATTTTTTCGTTGGAGAAGTTATTACCGTCATTGCCGCCATAGATGGCTATTGAACTGATGGACGTGAAATAGCTCATGCCTTCCAGGTTCTGCGAGATCTGGATGGCCAGCTCACGCGTGGGAACGATCACGATAGCATTTACCTGTCCTTCGTTACTATGCGTTAATATTCTTTGTATGATGGGAAGCAGGAATGCTGCAGTTTTACCTGTTCCGGTCTGAGCGGAAGCAATCAGATCATGACCTTTCAGAATGATAGGGATTACTTTCTCCTGTATGGGAGTGGCTTCTTCATAACCGGTTGCCTCGATACTTTCAATCAGACTGTCGTCTAAACCAAACTCTGTAAACTTCAACTTAAAAGCGTTAGGTGAATAAAGTCAATTCTGCATAAAGATACATATTTGGCAGATAGCTACTGTAGGCAGGCTATTACAAGGGTATTTGGGGAGAATCCGGGGACTTTTTCAGCCTGAAAATCTCCCAAAAGCGAAGGCTGCCCCTTCCGGAACAGCCTCCTTTTTACACATTTTAATATGACGAAACCTGCGAAAACCCTTATTGCTGGCCGCCTCCGATGCCTCCGCCCTGGGTGGTCACCCGCTTGTTCTCGTCCTCCAGGCCAGCTTTACGCTGACGGGCGGCTTTTACAGTATTGCTGCCGAAACGGTAGGTGAAGTTCAGTTTCAGCTGGCGGCTTTCCCAACTACCCCATGCCAGGGTGGTCTGTCCTGCATAGTCCGGGCTCTTCCCTCTCCACCTCATAGTTTTGAAGATATCGCTCACGGAGGCTTTTACGGTACCCTTTCCTTTCATGATGGTTTTCAGCAAACCGCCATCGATGCTCCACATTTCCGAGCTCTTGAACACCCCCTGCCAGATGGAAGGCGAAATGTACAGGCCGGTCAACTCGCCAGTCCAGCCCTTTCCGAAACGGAAAGAATTCTGAACGAAACCGGTAAACGCCCAGGCATCCAGGTCGATCTTCTTACCAGGGCCGAGGTTTGCCTTGTATTTGGAATAGTTGCCGTTCAGGTTGGCAAATACAGTGTACCATTTATAGTTGAAAGGATAGCTGATATTCAGGCTCACCACATCCTGTGTGGCCAGGTTCTTCTTCATCATAAAGCTCTTGCTCTTTTCGATGGTATCGATGGGAGAACCGAACACATCACTGATATGGCTGTAGTTCAGCGTAGTGGTCAGTGTGTATTTGTAGATATAGGTCAGGCCGATGCTGTTGGTATACTGCGGACGCAGTTCAGTATTGCCTTTCTGATAGGAATACTCATCGATCTTGAACTCGAAGGGATTCAGATCCTGGTAGGCAGGGCGGTCGATACGCCTGCTATAGCTCACTGTCCACTGGCTCATCGGGTTCTTGTTAAAAGTAACCGAGGCACTTGGGAAGAAGTCAATATAATTCCTGGTGAAAGAAGAATCGTAGTTCTCCCAGTTTCCGAACGGGTCCTGTTTCCTGCCCTTGCTCCTGCCTTCTGCATGCGTGTTTTCCATTCTCACACCAAGCTGAAAGAGGAACCCTCCTTTGAGCTGCTTGTTGTAATTGGCGTAGAGCGCATTCACGTTTTCCTTGTACCTGAAATTATTGCTCCTGGCCGTATCGAGCTGTTTGCCGGAATTGAATACATCGTAACGTTGGAAATCGTTCTTGCTGTCCACGATCGATCCTTTGCCACCCAATCCCAGCCTGCCTTTCAGCAAGTTTTGCTCATAATCGATCTTCAGAGTATATATATCGATATCTGAAGGTGCGATCATATTGTAAATGGTACTGTAAGTAGGAACACCGGCAGGGTCTGAATAGTAATTAGGCTGCAACTGATCGCTGGTGATACGGTACAGGCCATAATCCGCATCCACGTTCAACTCGCGCTGCGCTGAATCCGCGTAACGGTAGTTAAGATTGAAATTGGCATTATCCCTTTGCCCATCTGTGGTGTTGAGCACGTTCAGGTTCTTCACCAGTTCTTTGGTAGGGGTTTTTGTGATCTGCGTATGACCGGGATTGGTGAGACCATAGCTTGAAAAGTTCCCGTTCACCATCACGCCGATAGTGCTTGTTCTGCCGAGTGAATAATCCAGTCCTGTTTTAAAAGTATGCGTATTGCCGCGGTTGACCATTTTTCCATGGTTCTCGAAAGTGGTATCCACTTGTGAACGGATCAGGTTGAACGGAGATTCGTTCTTATTCCTGTTGTAATTGTAGTTACCGAAGATGTTGATATTCTTGTTACGGTGGTTGAGTGAGATCCCGCTGTTGTATTTGGGATAAACACCCTGATTGAATCCTGCGGTAACAGATCCGTTGGTGCCATAGGCCTTGTTTTTTTTCAGCCTGATATTGATGATACCGGCGTTACCCGCAGCTTCGTATTTGGCGGAAGGGTTGGTAATGATCTCGATGGATTCCACTGTGCTGCTCTGGATTGTTTTCAGGTAATCCGAAAGGTCCTTTCCTGAAAGCGGCGTTGGACGTCCATCTACATACACCTGCACCCCATTCTTGCCGCTGAGGTTGAGGTTTTCATCTTTATCTATCATCACGCCGGGGGCTTTGCGCAGGAGCTCCAACGCATCCTGACCAACAGCATTGATGCTGTTTTCCACGTTCATGATGGTTTTATCAGCACGAACTTCCAGGATGGGCTTACGTGCTGTCACAACGGCTTCTTTCAGGTTTCCGGTGACTTTGTTCAATACAATATCGGGCGCATTTATTTCGCCGGAGCCATTCACTTCAAACCTGGAAGAATTCTGGCTGGTATGGCCCACAAAAGTGGCATTCAGAAAATAACTGCCTTCCGGAATGCTTTCGAAAGAATATTGCCCGGTGGCATTGGTCACAGTTAATTTGGCAACAGAGGAATCTTTTATTTTTTTAAGCAGAATAGTGGCACCCGCGAGGGATTTACCCTGATCATCTTTCACAACTCCCTTGACCTGCTGTGCCTGCGCGAATGCCAGGCCGGAAATAACAGCGATCAGCGTGAATAATAACTTTCTCATGAATGGTGTTTTACAGTTTAGTCGACAAAAGTACTCGGATGTTACAGGTTGGTTTCCTGTGCTACATCAACGGCAAATGATCTTTACCAGTGGCAACGCATAGATAATATCTGAATTGAAAAAAAGAATCTAACAGAAATTCCACCGATTTGTTTACCGTTATAACACTGATGGGGAGCGGGTTTGCTGCCGCAATCAGGTATATAACGGCAATGAATAACCGATTATATTACTACCGGAATTAACAACTGTTAGTCTGCAATTGCAAGCATAAGAAAAGGCAGGGACCAACCCTGCCTTCTGCATATTTTACTTACAACTATGTTTGTTGCAACTGGTTACATGTTGCGGCGGTACTGTCCGCCCACTTCATACAGCGCATGCGTGATCTGCCCGAGAGAGCAGTATTTTACCGTCTCCATCAGTTCTTCAAAGAGGTTGCCATTGTTCATGGCTACGCGTTTCAATTTGTTCAGCATATCACTGGATTGCTGTTCATTTCTTTTCCAGAAACCTTTGAGATTGGCAATCTGCTGTTCTTTTTCTTCGGTGGTACTGCGGATCACTTCCTGCGGAACCACAGTTGGGCTTCCCTTTTTATTGAGGAAGGTGTTCACGCCGATGATCGGCAGTTCTCCGCTATGTTTCAGGCTTTCGTAGTAAAGGCTTTCTTCCTGGATCTTGTTACGCTGGTACATGCGCTCCATGGCGCCTAGTACACCACCGCGTTCCGTGATCCTGTCGAATTCCGCGAGTACCGCTTCTTCCACGATATCCGTGAGCTCTTCTATGATGAAGGAACCCTGGATGAAGTTCTCCGTTTTGGCGGAGCCCAGTTCCCGGTTGATGATCAGCTGGATGGCCATGGCCCTGCGCACACTTTCTTCCGTTGGTGTGGTGATGGCTTCATCGTAAGCATTTGTATGCAGGCTGTTACAGTTATCATAGATGGCGTAAAGCGCCTGCAGGGTGGTGCGGATATCATTGAAGTCGATCTCCTGCGCGTGTAAGGAACGGCCGGAGGTCTGGATATGATATTTCAGTTTCTGGCTTCTGTCGTTACCCTTGTATTTATTCTTCATGGCCTTGGCCCAGATCCTTCTGGCAACACGCCCGATCACGCTGTACTCAGGATCCATTCCATTACTGAAGAAGAAAGAGAGATTGGGAGCGAAATCATCGATATTCATGCCGCGGCTCAGGTAGTACTCCACATAAGTGAAGCCGTTCGCGAGCGTGAAGGCAAGCTGTGTGATAGGATTGGCGCCGGCTTCAGCGATATGGTAACCGCTGATACTTACGCTGTAGAAATTGCGCACTTTGCGGTTGATAAAATATTCCTGCACATCTCCCATCAGTTTAAGCGCAAATTCTGTACTGAAGATGCAGGTGTTCTGGGCCTGGTCTTCTTTCAGGATATCTGCCTGCACGGTACCGCGAACCTGGCTCAATGCTTCAGCTTTGATCTTTTCATAGATCTCAGCGGGCAGCACTTCATCGCCACTCATTCCCAGCAGCTTCAGACCAAGGCCGCTATTCCCTTCGGGCAGGCGCTCCGGTGCTGAAGGATTATAATAAGTTGGTTTGGGAGCGTGTTTATATTTCAGCGCCACTTTCTTTTCTACTTCGGCCCAGCCATTGTTGGCGGTGATGAATTTCTCGCATTCCTGATCGATAGCGGCATTCATAAAAAAGGCCAGCAGGATGGGGGCGGGACCATTGATGGTCATGCTCACGGAGGTCTTGGGATCACAGAGATCGAAACCGCTGTAGAGTTTCTTGGCATCGTCAACAGAAGCGATGCTCACGCCGCTGTTACCTACTTTACCGTAGATATCCGGGCGATGCGCCGGATCTTCACCATATAATGTAACACTGTCAAAGGCGGTGGAGAGGCGCTTGGCCGGCTGGTCCACCGATACGTAGTGAAAGCGTTTATTGGTTCTTTCGGGGCCACCTTCTCCTGCGAACATCCTGGTAGGATCTTCACCCTGCCGTTTGAGCTCAAACACACCGGCAGTGTAAGGGAACTCGCCGGGCAGGCCTTCCACCAGTTGCCAGCGGAGGATATCACCCCAGTCTTTATAACGGGGCAGCACTACTTTGGGAATGCGCGTTCCGCTGAGCGAGGTGGTGGTCAGTGGTTGCTTGATCACTTTATCGCGCACCTGGTATTCAAAGAAATCCGCTTTGTATTTTTTCTCGATGGCAGGCCATCCTTCTACGAGCTTTTTGCATTCCGGGTGGAATTTCTCCTCGAAATTTTTATAGATCTGTTGCAGGTCTGTAATATAGCTGGCGTTACTGCCGGCCGCTTCCATCACGCCTTTGAGCTGATAAAGTTTGGTGGCGATGGCAGCCTGTTCTTTCACCCACCCATCATAGTTGCGGTTGTTCTCTGATATTTCGGAGAGGTAGCGGACACGATTTGGTGGAATGATGAGGCTCTTGGTGGTAGTGTCTTTGGTATGTGTGTGCAGTTCGAGATCGCCGAAGGAAATGCCCGTCTTTTTTTCAACGGACACCATCAGTTTCTCGAAGAGTTCGTTCACGCCGGGATCATTGAACTGGGCGGCGATGGTGCCAACGATGGGCAGTTCTTCATCTTTGGCCGTCCAGAGCTGGTGGTTGCGCTTGAATTGTTTGCGCACATCGTGCAGGGCATCGAGGGCACCTGCTTTATCGAATTTGTTGATGCAGACTACTTCGGCGTAGTCGAGCATGTTGATCTTTTCCAGTTGTGAGGCGGCTCCGTATTCGGGCGTCATCACATACATGCTGACATCACAGAATTCCAGGATACTGGCATCGGATTGACCAACACCGGCACTTTCCAGGATTACGAAATCGAAGCCTGCTGTTTTGCAGATATCGATGGCGTCCTGAACGTGTTCGCTGAGGGCAACATCGCTTTCGCGGGTAGCGAGGGAGCGCATGTAAGCCCGGGGCGAGCTGATGCTGTTCATGCGGATGCGGTCTCCAAGAAGGGCGCCTCCGGTCTTCTTTTTGCTGGGGTCAACGGAGATCACGGCAATGGTTCTCTCCGGAAAATTGTTGAGGTAGCGGCGTACGATCTCGTCCGTAACGGAACTTTTACCGGCGCCGCCGGTACCGGTGATACCGAGCACAGGGGTCTTTTTGTTGGGATCGGATGCACTGGCAGTGCCATTGAGCACTTCCTTGCCACTGAGGCCGCTCTCCGCGAGCGTGATGGCCCGGGCAATCCTTCGGATATCTTTGGCTTCTCCGAGGGGCGCCTTGCCATTCCATTTTTCAGGTGCTTTCCAGAAGGCAGGCGTGTTTTTGGATTTTTCAGCGGGGGCGGGCGGGAGGCTGCACTGATCGATCACATCCTGGATCATTCCTTCCAGTCCCATTTTCCGGCCATCATCCGGACTGTATATCTTAGTGATACCATAGTGGTGGAGCTCTGTGATCTCCTGCGGCAGGATGGTTCCGCCGCCGCCACCGAAGATCTTGATATGTCCGCATCCATTCTGATCAAGCAGGTCCTTCATATACTTGAAGAACTCCACGTGGCCGCCCTGGTAGCTGGTTATGGCTATTCCCTGTACGTCTTCTTCAATGGCGCATTCCACGATCTCGGCCACGGAACGGTTGTGTCCCAGATGAATGATCTCAGCGCCTTTGGCCTGCATGATCCGGCGCATGATATTGATAGCAGCATCATGACCATCGAATAAGGAGGCAGCCGTAACTATACGGACT
>NZ_JBQCGW010000208.1:0-14509 GCF_051955275.1 Pseudobacter sp.
GGGGGATACCGGAATAATAGGAGACGGGCCTTTCCAGCACCTTATCTATACTGCTGGCATTGGGAGACTTTGTAGTAACGGGAGAGATTGTCTGGGCAAGTAATGCCTTTGAACCGGCAATCAGAAAAAGGGCAATCAGGTAAGGTTTGAGATTAATGGCTTTCATCACAAAATGGTTTGACTATTCGTTAGGGTTGAACCGGTGTGCAATTTATTGATATGAGGTAAACGGGCGTAAGCTCATTCAGGCTTTCTCGTAAAACTAAGAGTTTATACCTAAAGGGAATGAATAATTACCAGAAGAGAGACATGCCATATGAACAAAACAGTTTAATATCAGCTTCTGATCACTACATGTTTCTGCTGATTTTTGAAAGAAACCTATTTGTAAAACTGATTTGAGATATTAATTATAATATCTTGCTCCATACCAACCCAATAACCGATTCTAAACATATATCATGCCCTATCTTATCCCTGGAAGTTCACATTGTTTCCGATTTATCTATACTTTCCTGCTGATATTAGTGTATCACTTCAGTATGGCGCAGGCTACTCCACCCGCTGCTTACCCTGGCGCTATCAAAATTAATTATGTGCGTTCCTGGCAAACCTCAGCCCCAGAGCAGGATCCGGCTATCCTGATAACAAGGCCACTGAAAGATGTAAAACAAAATACCATCTATTATGATGGATTAGGTAGAGTTCTGCAAACCGTAACCAAAGAAGGATCCATGGTTACAGGCTCGAACCCTGTTGATCTGGTTTATCCTGTTGTATATGATGCTTTCGGGCGCGAAGAATTCCGTTACCTGCCATATGCCGCTAATACAGCCCAGGGAAATATATCTTTAAATGATGGCAAATTCAAACTTAATCCGTTTCAGCAACAGGCTGTTTTTAGTGGTGCACAATATCCTGGTGAAACATACTATTATGAAAGAACGCAATTTGAAGCTTCGCCTTTGAACAGGGTGGAAAAGAGCCTTAGTCCTGGAAACAACTGGGTGGGCGCAAACCGGGGAGCATCTAATAAAAACTGGGTTAATACTACTTCGGATGATGTAAAAATATGGTCTGTTACAGAAAACCCCGGCAGCTTTGCCAGCTATATCGTCACTGGCACTTTTGCAGCCGGTACGTTGTATAAAACTGCTGCCATCGATGAAGATGGTCATCAGATTATTGAGTTTAAAGACAAAGAAGGTAACGTGATCCTGAAGAAGGTATTATTGATTGGCCCCGCTGATGAGGGGGCAGGCAAAGGATACACAGGATTTTTATGTACTTATTATATTTATGACGACCAGAACAATCTCCGTTGTGTAATTCAGCCAAAAGGAGTAGAGTTTCTCAGCGCCAACAACTGGACGCTTATAGATGCTACGATTCTGGCAGAACAATGTTTCCGGTATGAGTATGATTCGCGTAAGCGGATGATCATTAAAAAAATTCCGGGAGCCGAGGAGGTTTTCATGGTCTATGATGGGCGCGACCGCATGGTTTTCACCCAGGAATCAAAAATGCGTGTAACAAACCAATGGCTCGCCACTTTATATGACGATATCAACCGCGAGGTACTTACCGGAACTATCATATATAGTGGCACCCGCAGTCAACTCCAATCCCTGGTAACTGCACAAACAAGCAACAGTACTGGCGGTGGAAGCGCCGGTGTTGAGCCTGACCTGGTTCTGAACGAACCGACAGGCTCGGGAAATTATTATGCCACAAACTCTATTACCCTGGATCCGGACTTTGAGAGCGCTCTGGATGCAGAGATCATGATGGAACTTATTTCACCCACTGGCAGTTCCGATGAAACACCTTCAATTATTGAGGGGATGACTATCAATCGCAACCCGCTGCCTCCAGGTTCGGTGTTAACTCCACTTACTTTTACATATTACGACAACTATGTGTGGGCCACCTCTCTGCCTGCCGCTCTGAAAAATTTCGAAACCGCAACGGTCAGTTCTCATCTGCAACCCGCTTCAAATACAGCTTACCCTTATCCGCAGGCAGTCACAGCCTCTACATCTGTAACCGGCCGGCCTACAGGGAACAAAATTCTTATCCTGGGTAGTAATCCTGCGCAGTATATTACCAGCATCAACTTTTATGATGATAAAGGAAATAAAACGCAGTCACGAACTCAGAACATAACAGGAGGCGTTGATGTACTTACTACGCAATTCAGTTGGTCAGGACAACAGCTGGCAACAATACTTCAACACCAAAAGGAAGCCTCCAATACCCAGACTCACATTGTTATAACCAAAGCCACTTATGATAACCTGGGCAGGATGCTGACGATCAAAAAGACACTGTCTTCATCAATAAATGGCACTACTGTAAGTAAACCGGAACAGGAGATTGTCAGCAATACCTATGACGCCCTGGGAAATCTAAAAAAGAAATCTCTGGGCAGAAAGCCTGATAACCCTACCGAACCACTTGCGAAACTGGAGTATGACTACAATATCCAGGGATGGTTGTCATCCATAAATAAAGACTACCTCACAACAACTACGAATAATGATCAGTACTTTGGTACGGAACTGGGCTATGATAAAAATCCGGCTTCGGGTACCTTCAATCCTGTATACAATGGTAATATCAGTGGCGCTTTATGGAAAACTGAAGGCGACCAGCAACTCCGTAAGTATGATTACTCATATGATGCCAACAACAGATTGACAAGCGCCAATTTCACACAGTTTGTTTCCGGAACAGGGGCCTCGGCTCTTTTTGACCAGTCGGCAGGAGTGAATTTCAGTGTATCAGGGCTTTCCTATGACGCTAATGGTAATATTCTCAGCATGCAGCAATACGGCCTGGTATTAACAAATAGCTTGCTCATTGATGATCTGAAATTCACCTACAATACCAATAGTAACAAACTTAAAAGTGTAGCAGATTTCAAAAATGATCCTCTTGGTAAACTGGGTGATTTCAAGACTGTATCTGCACATCCTCAGGCCGCTGATAAAACTGCTTTAACTCCATCATCAGCACAGGCCGCATTCGATGCCATCACCGATTATTCCTATGATAATAACGGTAACCTTACAAGTGATCGGAATAAAGCGATAAGTAATATTTCATATAATCTGCTTAATCTACCTTCGGTTATTAATGTTACAGGAAAAGGCACTGTTAGTTACGTTTATAATGCAGGGGGTGAAAAGCTGAAAAAGGTAGTGACTGAAACAGGAGTATCCGTTCCCTTCAACGGCGCAAACTATACTACAGATATCAGTACAACAACAATGTATATAGGATCATTTGTGTATGAAAGTAAGTCATACAGCAACACTTCACTGGCTTCTCTTAACTATACAGATAAATTGCAGTTTTTCAGCCATGAAGAAGGCAGAGTAAGACTGAACAGTACAGATAATACTTTTCAGTATGACTATATGCTTAAAGACCAGTTGGGCAGTGTAAGAGTGGTTTTAACGGAGGAACAAAAGACCAATTTCTATCCAGCGGCCACGCTTGAAGGAACATTCAGTGGCAGTGGTTCTTCGCAGGTCAATACTATGGTGAACCATGAAAAGAATTTCTACAATATAGATCCAGCCAGGATAGTTCCTGAATCTTCGATACCTTCATGGGCTTCTCCTGCCGAGTCTGCGGCTAACACCAGGCTTTATCCTAACAACAATGGAAATCCACCGGCCAACCTTAGCTATCCTGCCGCATGCACTCCGGTTCAAACGGATGGAAGTAATAATCTTTACAAATTAAATGCTACCACTAATAAGACAGGGCTTGAGTTTGTTATCAAAGTAATGGCTGGTGACAAGATTGATATTTTCGGCAAGTCGTACTTCCTGAATACTGCTACTGTTAATAACAGCAATTCCACCTCGTTGGAATTACTCAATATCATGGCTGCTCTGCTGGGAGCACCGGCTAATTCGATGGCAGCAAAGGGACTTACTGCCACACAGTTGTCTACACTCAATGGTCCTGGATTTCCCCTTGAAAACTTCATCAGGGGAAACAATAATGAAACAACTACCATTCCTAAGGCTTATATCAATTTTATTTTCCTTGACGAACAGTTCAAATATGTCAGCGGAAATGCGAGCAGGGTAAGGAACAGTGGTTTTGTTACCGACCACTGGACAGTTGATGCAAGCCTACGGAATATATCCGTTCCGAAGAACGGATATTTATTTGTTTACGTTAGTAATGAAAGTAACTTAGACGTTTTCTTTGACAACCTGCAGGTAATCCACAAAACGGGACCGGTAAGAGAAGAAACCCATTACTATCCGTTTGGATTAACCATGGCCGGTATTTCAACTACCGCTGCAGAAACACTTGATAACAAGATCGAATACAACGGGAAAGAAAAACAGGAAAAAGAATTTTCTGACGGATCAGGTCTTGACTGGTACGATTATGGCGCCAGGATGTATGATCATCAGATAGGAAGATGGAATCATATAGACCCGATGTCTGAAAGATCAAGAAGATGGACACCCTATAATTATGCTTACAACAATCCAATCCGCTTCATTGATCCTGATGGAATGTTGACTTATGACTGGGATTTAAAAAAATATATTGATGATGATAAAAATATTGTTGAACCTGAGGACGCAATCCCGCAAATTCAAAGTTTAGGGGAAACTGTTTATCAAAATGATGAGGAGGAAGACAATGGTGACAAAAAGAAGAAAAAGAAAGATGATGCCGGAAAAACTGCAGAGGAAAAAAGGAAAGAAATACAAGCAGAAAATCAAAAATTAATTGATGCAGCAGCTGCAGCAGCCGGAGGATTTGCTACAGCCACCGATTTCACACTTCAAAGTTCCCTGCAATTTCAGAAATTAGCGAACCAGGCAGCAGGTACAACTTATGAAATTGTCAACTTAGGAGAAAAAACTATAGTAAAAGGGTTTACAGTAGATGCTCTTGGTAGAAGAATAGCAGTAGTAGGCCTTCTTGTTACGGGGGCCGATATGATCAACAATGGTGTAACCTGGAAAAATGGCACAGATGCGGTAGTTGGGGGATTAGCATTTGTTCCGGGGGTAGGGTGGATAATAGGAGCAGCTTATTTTCTGCTTGACCCCGTAGTGAAAAATTCAACCGGAAAATCAATTGGAGATCACATTGGAGTTGCGGCTAATAAAATTGGCGAAACCGCTGCAAAAACTCCAGGCATGTTTTCGTCGATGTGGAATAAATTGGTTACCGGTTTATCAAATGCAGAATCCGCCTTGAGTAGAGGACTGCTTCCCAAATAACAAGATGATAAAATATAATTGTATGCTTTTTTTTGATTTTTTATATTATTCAATTGCCAGATTCTATTCCAGATACAAGGAGAAAGGCGCTGCCTCTTCTGCTGCTGGCATTGTCGGTGGCCTTCAGGCTGCCAATGTACTTATCTTGTACTTTATATATTTAATGACCCGAGTGGAAAAACCCTATGTTGATAAACTACTTTGTGTAGCATTATTTATTGTCTTTCAGATTACTACTTATGTGAGGTATATATATCGGGATAAGCATTCAATGGAAGTGATTGAACAAAAATGGTTTGATAAGTCAGAAACTGCCAGGAAGCAAATGAAATTGTGTATTTACCTTTATTGTATAGTAAGTATAGTAGCTTTCTTTGGGCTTGCCATTTACCTTGGACAAAGAAACAAGTAAAAAATCTGATATACGATTGATCGGTATAAGCATATCCGATTTCAATAGTTTCCATCATAACCCTGATCAGTAACCGAACATTATTCCGATCTTAATATCATTTTAATTGTCTCTCAATTCCCACCCCGAGAGCGATACAGCCACATTAAAATCTTTACCCCATCTTCTAATACTCCGCTTCAACCCTTTCACTTTATCTTTGTTATACTTCTGTAACACATTATTTGATAATCTGTTACTCACCCCATCGCATGCCACGGCATGGCCCATTTTTTGAACCGGGAAATAAGGTACCCAATTTGGTAATGTTCCGTACTCCCTAAATTCCAATTTTATTATGGCAAGACTGATCATCATTTCGAACAGATTACCTTTTTCCGTAGACCGCGATGGTGACCAGGTAACCATCCGCCAGAGCTCAGGCGGACTGGTGTCTGCTATCAAAAGTTATTTTGAATCAGATGCCGCCCGGGAATCCAATATCACGGAAAAAATGTGGATGGGCGTAGCCGACTTCTCCAAAGAGGATTTCGAGCAGGAAGTAACGCCTAAACTTCAGAATTACGATTTTACAGCATTGCCGCTCTTCGTTGACAAGGCATTGTACAAAGATTATTATAACGGGTTCTCCAATTCAACTCTGTGGCCGTTATTCCATTATTTTCCATCCCTGGTGGAATACCACCAGCATTATTTTGATGCCTATTCAAAAGTGAATGCCCTTTTCGCAGAAACATTACTGCCCATACTCAGGCCTGATGATGTGATCTGGATCCATGATTACCAGCTCATGCTCCTGCCCGGGATGTTACGCGCACGCGCACCCAAAGCCACCATCGGCTTCTTCCTTCATATACCTTTTCCCAGCTATGAGATCTTCCGCACACTGCCAACAGACTGGAAAATGAGCCTGTTGCGCGGACTCATGGGAGCCGACCTGGTTGGCTTTCACACCTATGACTATGTGGAACATTTTGTACAATCCGTACGCATGGTGCTGGGGGCCGACAACAGTTTCAGAAGTATACAGTATCAGAACAGACTCGTAAAAGCCGACCTGTTCCCGATAGGCATCGATTATAAAAAGTTCAGCGGCACCGTCAATAATCCTGAAGTACAGGAGCTGAGGGCAGAAGTGCAGCGAAACTTTGAAAACAAGAAGATTATTTTTTCAGTAGACAGACTTGATTACACCAAGGGGCTGATGGACCGCCTCATTGGCTTTGAATACTTTCTCACCCAGCACCCTGAATGGCAGGAGCGCGTAGTGTTCATGCTGAATGTAGTGCCATCACGTGATGATATTGTTGCTTACACCCGAAGAAAACGCACCATCGAGGAAAAGATCAGCAGCATCAACGGTAAGTTCTCCAGCATCAGCTGGCAACCCGTGATCTACCGTTATATGCACCTTCCTTTCAATGAGCTCTGCGCCCTCTACCAGATGGCGGATGTGGCCCTGATCACACCATTGAGGGATGGTATGAACCTGGTAGCAAAAGAATACGTGGCCAGCACCGTCAACCAGCGCGGCGTGCTCATCCTCAGTGAACTTGCAGGCGCCGCCAGTGAACTGAACGAAGCCCTGCTGGTGAATCCCACAGACGTTAAGGATGTAAGCAACGCCATTGTAAGAGCCTTATCCATGCCGGTACCGGAGCAGAAGCAGCGCATGGCGCTGATGCAGAAAAGGCTGATGGATTACGATGTGGAAAGATGGGTGAACGATTTCCTCGACCAGCTCAATAATGTAAAAACAGAGCAACTGAAACAGCAGACCAAACTGCTGGATGATTCCATCACGCATCAGCTGCATGAAGAATATCAGCAGGCCACCAGACGCACGCTGCTGCTGGACTACGATGGCACGTTAGTTCCTTTTGCAAGACTGCCGCAGGAAGCGGCTCCCACAAAGGAATTGCTGTCTGTACTCTCTGCCTTATGCGCCGATAAAAAGAACGATGTGGTTGTGATCAGCGGACGTGAAGCAGCCACATTGGAACAATGGCTGGGCAAACTTCCACTCACGCTGGTAGCGGAACATGGAGCCAGCTATAAAATGAAAGGCGAAACCTGGTTTCATTCGGAAACCGTTTCTGATAAATGGAAAGAAGAGATCCGTCCGGTTATGCAGACCTTCGTAAGCCGTTGCGTTGGCTCATTTGTGGAAGAGAAGAAGAACACCATCGCATGGCATTACCGGAATACTCATCCGGATCTGGGTTTCAGCAGATCACGGGAACTGATCAATAACCTCAATATGCTGCTGCAGAACACTCAACTGCAGGTAATTGATGGCAACAAAGTTGTAGAAGTGCGCATGACGGGTATGGATAAAGGCGTGATGGCAAGAAAACTGGTGCAGGAAATGAATCCTGAATTTGTACTGTGCATCGGAGATGATACCACTGATGAGGATATGTTCAAAGCCCTGGGCAACCAGGCTCATACAATAAAAGTTAGTAACGGACCCACGGCAGCACAGTTCACGGTACTCTCACAGCAGAATGTATTACCCCTGCTGGAAGAACTGACACTGCCGGTAACCAATAATGCATATGCCGGTACATAAGTATAACCTCGGCATCGTAGGAAACTGTTCCTACCTTGCCTACATAGACGACAAGGCCGATGTAAAATGGATGTGCCTTCCCAAATTCGACAGCAGCTTTATCTTCGGATCCCTGCTGGATGAAAAGAAAGGCGGCCATTTCAGCATCCAGCCTGCCAACGACAATTACACAAGCAGACAGTTCTACATTCCCAACACGAATGTGCTCTGCACGGAATTCACCGCGCCCGACGGTGTATACAGAGTGGAAGACTGTGCTCCGCGCATGACCGTGCATGAACGGCAGTTCAGGCCGCTGATGCTGGTCCGCAAGATCAAACTCATCAAAGGAGAGCCCACCATCCGCGTGACCTGCGATCCCCGCGGAAACTACGGCCGTATGGCGCCCGAAGTGTATTCAGGCAGTAACCATCTCCGTTATATGGGATTTGAACAACAGGTACGCCTCACCACAGACGTGCCATTGAACTGGATCCTGAAAGAGCAGCCGTTTGTGCTGGACCAGGACCGCTACCTGATCCTCACCTACGGCGAACCACTGGAAGCACCGCTGAAAGAAACTGCGGAAACCTTCATCACCCAGACCATCAAGTACTGGCACCAGTGGATCAAGAGCTCTTATATTCCGGACATCTACCAGGACCAGGTGATCCGTTCCTCCCTGGTGCTGAAACTGCACCAGTATGAAGATACCGGTGGCATCATAGCTTCCGGAACCACCAGCCTGCCTGAGTTCCATGATAGCACCCGTAACTGGGATTACCGCTATTGCTGGTTCCGCGATGCGCACTACACACTCAAAGCATTCAACCAGATCGGTCACTTCGAAGAACTCGAAAAATATTTCGACTTCATTCAGAATATCCTGCGCAATTCCACAGATACCTTGCAGCCATTGTACGGCATCACAGGAGAAAAAGATATTGAAGAAATCACCATCGACCTGCATGGATACCTCGGCAACAAACCCGTGAGGGTGGGGAACAAGGCTTATGTGCAGGTACAACATGATGTATACGGACAGGTGCTGGTGAGCCTGCTGCCATTGTATACAGACAAGCGGCTGGCCTTCCAGAAGAAAAGCAGTTACAAGAGCATCGTACCCTGGCTGCTCGCACAGATAGAGCGTACGCTCACACTGCCAGATTCCGGACTCTGGGAATTCAGGAACCAGGTTCAGGTACATACCTATACATTGCTGTTCCACTGGGCAGGTGCCAGGGCCGCTTACAAGATCGCGCAGGCGTTCAACGACAGGGAACTCATGCATAAGGCCGACCTCATTGCAAAGGAAGCCGACAAGCTCCTTGATCAGAGTTATGATGCGGAGAGGAAGGTCTATCCCCAGGCTATCGGTACGCCCAACCTGGATGCCAGTACACTCAGCATGATCACCATGGGATATATTGATCAGCATTCCGATAAAGCGAAAGCACATATCGCCGCACTGGAAAAAGAACTGCTGGCCGAGCATGGACTTTTCTACCGGTACAAGCACTATGATGATTTCGGGTTCCCCGATACCACTTTCCTGGTCTGTGCCTTCTGGTACGTTGACGCACTGGCCTGCGTAGGCAGGGTGGATGATGCCGTGAAGAATCTTGACCAGCTGCTGAAATTCAGCAATCACCTGGGTATTTTCAGCGAGGATGTGGGAGTAGACGGATCGCAGTGGGGCAACTTTCCGCAGACTTACAGTCATGTGGGACTCATCAACGCCGTATTGAGGATTGCCAAAAAACTGGACAGACCGGAATTTCTGTAAGTGCTTATATAAATAAACAGTACTATATTGCGGTGAATTGATTCACCAATACTCCCTTTCATGGCCAGTACCATATTTACCAATATCAGGATCCTCGTGAACACGCGTGCGGAATCTCCATTACTGTACGGCAAAGCACTGGCACACCTGCCCTGCATTGAAAATGCCTGGCTGCTGGTGGAGGACGATACTATTGCGGGTTACGGTCCGATGGAGGAAATGCCATCGAAATACAGTTCGGTAAAAGAAGTGGTGGATGCAAAGGGGTGCCTGGTGCTGCCTGCGTGGTGCGACAGCCATACGCATATCGTATTTGCAGGCAGTCGAGAGAACGAATTTGTAGACAAGATCCGGGGTCTCAGTTATGCAGAGATAGCCGCCAGGGGAGGAGGCATCCTCAATTCAGCCGGCAAATTGCGAGACGCTTCTGAAGACGAGCTCTTCAGCCAGGCCTGGCGCAGGCTGGAGGAGATCAGCAAACAGGGAACAGGCGCAGTAGAGATAAAAAGCGGTTATGGCTTAACGGTAGAGAGTGAACTGAAGATGCTTCGTGTGATCAGGAAACTGAGAGAGAAATCGCCGCTCAGCATCAAAGCCACTTTTCTTGGTGCGCATACTTACCCACCGGAATTCAAAGAAAATCACCAGGGATATATCGATCAGATCATCAATGAAATGCTGCCAGCCATCGCAAAGGAAAAACTGGCGGATTACATCGATGTATTCTGCGAGACCGGTTTCTTCTCCGAAGAGGAAACGGCCAATATCTGCAGGGCCGGTATAACGTATGGCCTGAAACCGAAGATCCATGCCAACCAGCTGAACCTCTCCGGAGGAACACAGGTGGGCGTGGCCATGGGCGCCATTAGTGTGGACCACCTGGAAACGATGGATGACTATGCCATCAAAACGCTGGCGGCTTCCAAAACGATCGGTACGCTGTTGCCGGCAGCTGCCTTCTTCCTCCGGATGAAATTCCAGCCGGCGAGGGAACTCATCGATGCCGGCTGCGCCATTGCCCTTGCCAGCGATTTCAATCCCGGTTCCTCTCCCAGTGGAAATATGAACCTGGTGCTTGCCATGAGCTGCATACAGATGCGTATGCTGCCGGAAGAAGCTATCAATGCCGCCACGCTCAACGGAGCACATGCCATGGAACTGGGACAGGAACTCGGCAGTATCACCATCGGAAAAAAAGCTAATCTTATATTGACGCGTACTGTGCCATCAATAGCTTATCTTCCCTATGCATTCGGATCGCCACTTGTTGACAGGGTGATGATCGCAGGCAACTGGCTCAGTTAACGAAAAACCCGCTATGGCGTTCAAAAAGAAAAAGAAATCAGATCCCGTTTTAGCTTTTCTCGAAAATAATCCAACCATCTCCGTGCGGGAGAGGGATGCTGCATTGAATTATCTCGTTTCCTTCGTGAACCTTCTGCGTCCGAAGCCATCGGATACCGATGAAGAGATCCAGCAGCACTTTTCCAAAGTGATACGTCTCCTGTATGAGTTTCCCGCATCGCTCAATACGCTGCGCACCTGCATCATTGCGCAACTGGTGAACAGCAACCTGGTGCCGATGTTCACGGAAAGCGGCATCACCGTTTCGCGTGGCGTGGGCCGCGAGCTCTATGCGAGGCTCAAACACAAGTTCCTGCCTGCATTGCAGGACCATAATGATTTCCTTTACCTGCTGGACAGGATCTTTTACCGCAGGGCAGATTACAAATGGGTGGAAACCATCACCCGGGAACAATGGGGGCAGTTCTTTGAACTGATAAAACTGCCACTCAGCAGCAATCAGCCGCTGATCATCAATCAGGCCATGGTATCCCTGCAGATCTTAGGTGCGGGGGTATCGCAGCTCGGCTGGGAAAAAGAGGTTATCCGTAACACGCATATGAAATGGATGCAGACGGAAAATCCTTTCGAAACACAGCAGTTCCTCATTTATGAACTGAGAGAACTGATATTACACCAGGCACCCCCAGAAAAGATCAGGGAGCTTGGCCTCCGCATCAAAGAAGTGCTGCAGGAAGCGAGGCTGCTGGTAGATGAGATCCGCAACGGGACGAATGAAAAAGGCACCAGCCTCTCACAAACCTTCATTTTATTCCAGATAGAACAGAAGCTCACCCGCATGGAGCTGTTACTGGATATTGTGGATGCAGATGATCAGATCAATACCAACCGCTTTGTTGACCTCTTCCGTTCCGTAGTTCGCTACGAGAACCGCAAGAACAGTATCCTGGAATTCCTTTCACAGACCACCGGATATGTAGCTTATCAGATCGCGGAGCACAAAGGCAAAAAAGGGAATAAATACATCACCAGTTCTCCTAAAGAATACTGGGCCATGGTAGCCAGCGCCATGAGCGGCGGCCTGATCATTGTGTTTGTGGCCATGCTGAAGACCGTACTGCATAAATTACCGCTGGCACCTTTCTGGCAGGGCTTCATCTACAGTGTCAATTACAGTGTGGGCTTCATTGCCATCGAGGAAACAAAGTCAACACTCGCAACCAAGCAACCAGCCTTTACCGCCAGTGCCGTGGCAGGCTCGCTGGATACCAAGAACAATGAGAAGCCCAATCTCTTCAACCTGGCCGTAACCGTCTCCAAGATCTTCAGGAGTCAGACAGCCTCATTCATCGGTAACCTCATTATCGTTTTTCCCGTTACCTGGCTGATGGCCTGGTTATATGATATCTGTTTCGGTCATCCGCTGGTAGGGCGGGAAGAAGGCATCGCCATGCTTCAGGACCAGCATCCCTGGCAGAGCCTTTCTTTGCTGTATGCCGCCAACACAGGATTCTTTCTCTTTTTAAGCGGCATCATTGCCGGGTATGTACAGAATAAAATGAATTATGGAAAGATAGAAAGAAGACTGGCGGAACATCCTGTTCTTCGTGTGTACATTGCGCCAGCCAGGCTGCAACGCATCGCCTCTTACCTGCATGGTCATGCTGGCAGCCTGATCGGGAATATCTCCCTGGGCTTCTTCCTGGGCATGTCCGGACTGGTGGGAAAGATCTTCGGCATTCCCTTCGATATAAGGCATATCACCATTTCCGCAGCCAATACCTCACTGGGGTTTTATGGGGTGGGATGGGAGAGCATCAACGGCAGATTCCTGCTCACTGTATTCATCGGAGTGCTGTTTATCGGATTCATCAACTTTCTGGTAAGTTTTTCTCTGGCGTTTATAGTGGCCGTAAGGTCCAGAGGCATACATTTGCGTGACTACCCTGAATTCCTGCAGATCCTCTGGAAATATTTCCGCAGCCATCCGCTGGATTTCTTCAGGCCGCGAAAGCGTATCGACCACCACTGATTTTTCAATTCCGGAAAAACGAATGACATATGAAAAATTTCCAGTTCTACGACAAAGAAGAAATTCTGAAACTCACCAAGATCAGGCGTTTTGAGACAAAGCTCGGAGAATGTGTACAGGTGCTCAGGGATGATACCACCTGGGAACGGGCGCTGGAAGAGAACAAAGCAAAATATGTATTATTCGGCATCCCCGAAAATATCGGTGTAAAAGCAAACTATGGCATCGGAGGTACTGAGTCAGTATGGCCGGCATTCCTCCGCAGTTTCCTCAATATACAAAGTAATGATTTCTTCATCGGCGACGAGATCCTGCTGCTGGGTCAGTTCGATTTCGGAGACCTGCACCAGCTCATCGAAAGCAATGCACATGATGAGGAAGAGCGCATCAACGCATACCGCCATGCTGTTACCACCATCGATGATGCCGTGGAATCCCTGGTGAAAGTGATCACAGCACAGAACAAGATCCCCATCGCCATCGGCGGTGGTCACAATAATGCCTACCCGATGCTTAAAGGCTCGGCAAAAGGCCTGCATAAAGCCGGTATCATTCCGCTTGCGCAGATCAATTGCGTGAACCTGGATGCACATTCCGATTACCGTCCGGCTGAAGGACGCCACAGCGGTAACGGATTCCGTTATGCAGAAGAAGATGGCTATATTCAGAAATACTGCATGGTAGCACTTCATGAGAACTACCTTCCGCAGAATGTATGGATGGATATTGTGAACAACCCTTTCCTGGATTGCATTACGTATGAGGACATCTTCATCCGTCAGAAAAGAACTTTTGTGCAGGCCCTGGGCGAGGCACTGGACTTCATGGAAGATCAGCCTACTGGTGTGGAGCTGGACCTCGACAGTATCGAAGGGGTGCTTAGCAGCGCCGCCACTCCGGCCGGCCTGAGCTCCCTGCATGCGAGGCAATATGTGTCGTTATTTGCCGCCAGCGGCAAGCCTGCCTACCTGCATATCTGTGAAGGCGCAACCCGCCTGGAAGATGGCAGAAAGGACGAATCCACGGGCAAACTGGTGAGTTATCTCGTCAGCGATTTTGTGAAGGGATAGGCGTACCCGATAAAGTCAGGTGTGCCCGGTAGCTCGCGTCCCCGCGAGTTACTTATATTCCGTCGCCTCCGGCGACACGGTGTTCG
>NZ_JBQCGW010000209.1:0-3033 GCF_051955275.1 Pseudobacter sp.
AAGGATGGTCAGCCAACGGACGATGCGCTTAGCGACCAGGTGCAACAGGAAGCATTCAGTTTCCTGAGCAAGCATTCCGGGATTTTCCAGCTGCTGGATCCCCGCACCACCAATGCCCTGCTCATCAAGGCCGGCGTAACCAAAGACAATATCAAAGGGTATACCATGGATGATCTTTGTAATATCCTGGGCGTGGAATATGTGGTGGATGGAATGGTGAACCAGAACAAGACCACCCAGACCGTGCAATCAAACACCTATGGTCAAACGAAGGAAAAGGACGATGAGGATAAGAAGAAAAAGAATTACACCAGCTCCACCTACGGTACTGCCACACAGAATTATCAGACCAGCCTGAGCCTGGGTATTTATAACGATAAGGGAGTGACCGTATATAACCAGCAGCGAACTTCTTTCTGGCCCACGCTGGACGCGTATAAGAATACGCTTGAGTATTTGCTGAAGCGTACACCTCTTTACACAAAATAATTATACTCAGCCTGTGTCCGGTCACTCGCGGGGACGCGAGCGACCGGGCACACCTTGACTAGATTCATTTCGCCATGGCCTTTGCCTTTTTATCTGCAGGCATCTTTTCTATCGCATATCGTAATGCAGTACGTGGCATCTGCGATTTATTTTTCATTACAAACTTATACACCTCATTCAAATGTGATTCTGCGGCTGCTTTCAGCATCCAGCCATATCCCTTCTGCACCAGATCGTCTTCATCCGGTAACTGAATGGTTGCTATCTCCAGCAGGTCTTGCAGAAATATCCCCTTGCGTGCCGGAATGATCAGGCTCACGGCCGCTGCACGTTTCATCCAGCGGTTTTTGGAAACTGCCCACTTTTTCAGTTGTTGTACATAGTCCGGATACATCATCAAAAATTCTCCGACCGTATGGTTGCATAGCGTATCACAGCTGGCCCAGTTGTTCACGTTTTGTTTTATCCAGCGTTCGAAGCGTTTAAAGTCTGCTGGTACAAACTCCTTGCGGCGGGAATAAGAGAAATCACAGGCAATGATGGATTCTTCCAGGTTGCCGGACTCCCACAGGGCATCGCAGATACTGAACACTTCTTCTTTGGTGGCAGACTTCAGTTCCTTACTGAATTTCTTGCCAATGGCTTTTGCGTCAGGGTTTTTGACACCCCGGGTCTTTATTTCTTCTTTGAAGAACCTTTTGGTAGACTCCCGGGTGAGGGGGTTGGCCATGGCGTCAAGCCCGGCCCTGAGCTCAGTCAGAATGATATCCATTGTTGCTGATTTGTTGCAAAGATACCCGGGTTCGGTTATGCATACTATTTTATCTGATTTAGAACAGCGATCATTATTTCCATTTAATTTTGTAAATTGGTTTACTTTTTCAACCAGCTTTTTCTATCGCTATGCACCAGGTTCTTCGCAACTATATCGATCGTCATCTCAATGTACCGTTGACTGAAGAAGACTGGCTTCCCATCCAGGAATCATTTTTATTCAAGAAATACCGCAAAAAGCAATACCTGTTACAGGAAGGAGATGTATGCAAATACTTTTCCTTTATCCTGAAGGGCGCCATGCGCCAGTACACGGTTGACCAGAAGGGGAATGAACATATCCTCCGCTTCGGTATCGAGAACTGGTGGGTGATGGACCGCGAGAGTTTTGAAATGGAAACCCCCAGCATGTATAATATAGAAGCCTGGGAAGATACAGAGCTGCTGCAGATCCGCCGCGATGCAGCGGTAAAGCTTTATGAGAATTCTGAGCCCTTCCGCAAGATGACCCAGGAGCTCGACAAACGTGGCCAGATCGCCAACCAGAAAAGGATCCATGGCGCCATCAGCCTCACAGCAGAAGAACGTTACCTGGAACTGCTGAAATCACATCCCGTATTCTTTCAACGATTCCCTCAGAATATGATAGCATCCTACCTCGGAATTTCTGCGGAAACCCTCAGCAGGATCCGTAAGAACGCCCTTTCGAAGTAGCCCTTTTGTAAAACAGTACGGGTTTTACCCCGGATGTATGCTGTCCTTGTTGCCAGGCCAGGGATCGGACCTGAGATCTTCACTCATACCCATATTAGCTTGTAAAGTCACTATGGATAAGTGTTCTGGCTATTACAACCATCTGCTTTCCCTATGCTGTTTACCGCTGTGCCCGGATTATGTCAAGCAGGTGGCTTGACCTTTGTCAAGATGCTTTCTTGTGGTTTGTCATTGGAGCAGGGGCCTCCGCCGTCGCATCTTTGTGTAGTCAATCAGTGATAACGATAAAACTAAAATGATGACACACACAAATACAAATACGGATCAGGCGGAACTGCTGGTAAGAGCAGTGCTCCATAACTGGAACCTGCAGAACCAGCGCCTGGACAGTCTCCTCGGGAAACTCAGCGATGAAGATCTCGCAAGGGAAACTGCTCCCGGCAGGAATACAGGCAACTGGCTCCTTGGCCACCTGACCGCTGTCAGTGATGGCATGCTGCCCCTGCTGGGTCTGAGAGAAAAGCTTTACCCCGGGTTACAGCATATATTCATCGACAACTCCGATAAAAGTGGCCTTGAATTTCCGTCCACAGCAGACCTCAGGGTATTCAGAAAGGATGTGAACCTTGCGCTGACGGAATATTTTAACGGGATGTCAGTACAGAACTGGACAGAACCACACCAGGCAGTAACGGAAGAAGACTTTCTGAAAGAACCGCATCGCAACAGGGCAGGGATGCTGATCAACAGAACAGCTCACCTCAGCTACCACCTCGGACAATTGATATATCTCATCAAATGATAACCTGAATTAACCAACACATAAAATCAACCAAATCATGGAAACTTTAACCAACACCAAATCAAAACATATCATTTTTGTTACCGGAGCCTTTGTAACACATCTTGGATGGAAACCATGGCAGGAATATTTTGAGAGCAAAGGGTTCAATACCGTAGCGCCTGCATGGCCTTTCAAAGATGATACCCCTGAAGAACTCCGTAAAAAGCAACCCAACGGTAATCCTGGTCTCGCTAAACTTACCCTCAACGAAT
>NZ_JBQCGW010000210.1:0-7962 GCF_051955275.1 Pseudobacter sp.
AGACTGATTTCACCTACGCTAAAGCTGACTTCGCCGGTGCAAAAGCAAAAGCCGAGCAACTCATCCAGCAATACGGTGAAAAAGTGAAACCACGTATGTACAAAATGATCGCTTATGCAAGTGACACCCTCGGTGATCTTGCCGGCGCGAGAAAAGCGATGGACACTTATTTCGCCAAAGTTGACAAAGATGATATCGTTGCTCCCGATTACGTGGAGTTAGCCAATATCGACGCTAAAACTCCGGGTAGCGAGGTAAATGCTTTCGCCAGTCTTCAGAAAGCAGTGGATATCGATACATTGATCGAGAATAAAGTTAAGTATATCAATATTGCAGCGGCCCTTGCCAAAAAGCTTGGTAACCGCGGCGAGGAAGCAAGATGGCTGGGTGTGGCATATAACCTGAAACCCGAACCAAGCCAGACTGACCTGTACAACTATGGTTTTGCATTGTATCAGGCTACTGACTATAAAGCTGCCGACAGCGTTTTCTGCGGTATTTATCAGTCTAAATACCCTGATCAGATCTATGGTTATCTCTGGTGTGCCCGTGCAAAACAGGCCCAGGATGACTCGGTAAATACCAATGGCCTGGCCGTTGAAGCTTACAAGACCCTGGCAGAAAAAGCGAAACTGATCGATTCCACCAAGTTCAAATCACAGATCATTTCCTCTTATTTCTTCCTGGTTCAGTATTATAATGATATTAAAAAAGAAAGGGAAACGGCTATCGACTACCTGGACAAGATCCTGGAAGTTGATCCGGGCAATGCAACCGCCATCAAGTTCAAGGGAATCCTTGAAAAGGCCGGAAAGCCTGCATCTCAGCCCAAACCCAGGACCGGCAGCAGCAGTGCAGCCGGGGGAAATGGGGCCAAACCGAGTAGTGGTAAGTAACCGTAGCTTAACATAGAATTCATTTATATCAAATCCCTGCAGTCTTCTGCGGGGATTTAATTTTACAGTTTTTTGACTTACAATTGGTTTTTGTTAGATGCTACCTTATTTTTGCCGATAAACTAAACGGGTTATGAACATGTACCTGTTGCAAGCCTCTACCGTTGCCCAAAATCCTGACAGTGCCTTCTGGTTTTTTCCCGTAGGTCTTCAACTCCTCGTTGCTATAGGCATTATAGTGGTCATGATGACGGCATCGCATTTGTTAGGCCCTAAACGCAAAACGTCCGATAAGTTAGAGAACTTTGCCAGTGGTATCGCCAGTCATGGTGACGCCAGGCATCCGATGGCCATCAAGTACTTCCTGGTTGCCATCCTGTTCGTATTGTTTGATGTGGAAGTGATCTTTTTCTATCCTTATGCTGTCAATTTCAGAGAGCTGGGATGGAACGGCTTCTTTGCTGTATTAATGTTTGTAGGCTTCTTTCTCTGTGGTTTTACATATATCCTCAAGAAGGGAGCTATCAAATGGGAAGACTGATTTGCTTGTGAACCTGAACAACAGTAAAAAGTAAAAAATCTGATTTTATGGCACGTCCCGTTCAATATAATATTTACGGTCAGACCAGCGTAAAGTTGGTAGACGCCCCCGAAGGCTATCAGGGTGACGGATTCTTTACCACCAAACTCGATGAAGTGGTAGGCCTGGGCCGCAAGAACTCTCTCTGGCCTATGCCTTTCGCAACTTCCTGCTGTGGTATCGAATTCATGGCTACCATGGGAGCCCACTATGACCTGGCCCGTTTTGGCGCTGAGAGAGTTGGATTCTCCCCCCGTCAGTGCGATCTGATGATGGTAATGGGCACCATCGCTAAAAAGATGGCCCCCGTAGTTAAACAGGTGTATCTCCAGCTGGCTGAGCCCCGCTGGGTACTGGCCATGGGAGCCTGCGCTTCCAGCGGTGGTATCTTTGATACTTACAGCGTACTGCAGGGGATCGATCAGATCATTCCCGTGGACGTTTACGTTCCCGGTTGCCCTCCCAGGCCTGAAGCGGTGATCGATGGTTTCATGAATATCCAGAAACTGGTAGGTAAGGAAAGCCTGAGAAGAAGGAATGGAGATCGTTACAAAGAATTAATGGCAAGCTACGGAATCCAATAAGCATGTTGAACAACGACTATATCAAGCAACGGCTGACAGAAAAATTCGGTGAACAGGTTACCAACTTCGAGGAGCCTTTTGAAATGCTCACCTTCGAAGCGCCGAAAGAGATCAACCTGAAAGTATTGCAGTTCCTCTATGATGATGAGGGATTGCAGTTCCGTTTTATGACTGATCTGCAGGCCGTGCATTACCCCGATAATACCGGCAGGGAACTGGCTGTGGTGTACCACCTCCATAACCTGCAGGCCAATGTTCGTATCCGCTTTAAAGTGTATACCAGCATCTCCACCCCTGATGTATTCAGTGCAACAGCCCTGTTTTCAGCAGCAAACTGGATGGAGAGAGAGACCTATGATTTCTATGGTGTGAATTTCGTAGGCCACCCTAACCTGAAACGCATTCTGAACGTGGAGGAAATGGATTACTTCCCCATGCGGAAAGAATTTCCGCTGGAAGACCAGACCAGGATCGATAAGGACGACGATATGTTCGGCCGTGGCAAGAGTTACTAAGCCTTATCCTCACCCGTGCAAAATGAATTGAAACTTAGAAATAAACTGGCCCAATGGGCTGACATTAATATATGTCTGATTTAACACATCATAAGAATATCCGGTTGCCGGAAGGGTCCATCGAGAAAACGACTACTACACTCAATCTCGGACCCACGCACCCCGCAACGCACGGCGTATTCCAAAATATCCTGGAACTGGACGGGGAGCGTATCCTCTCTTCAGAATCTACTGTAGGCTATATTCACCGCGCATTTGAAAAGCTTGCAGAAAGAAGGCCTCTCTACCAGATCACCACTCTTACAGACCGCCTCAATTACTGTTCCGCACCTATCAACAATATGGGATGGCACCTCACCTGCGAGAAATTGCTGGGAGTAAGAACGCCAAAACGTGTTGATTATCTCCGGGTGATCGTAATGGAACTGGCGCGTATTTCAGACCACCTCATCTGTAATTCCATCGTAGGCGTGGATACCGGCGCCTTCACTGGCTTCCTCTATGTGATGCAATACCGTGAACTGATCTATGAGATCTATGAAGAGATCTGCGGATCACGCCTCACTACTAATATGGGCCGTATCGGCGGTTTTGAAAGAGACTTCACGCCGGCCGCATTCGAGAAACTGGAGAAATTCCTGGCCGAGTATCCCAAAGTACTCAAGGAATTTGAAAATCTCTTCACCCGCAACCGCATCTTCATGGAACGCCTCATCGGCGCTGGCCCTATCAGTGCCGAAAGAGCGCTGAACTACGGCTTTACCGGCCCCAACCTCCGTGCCGCCGGTGTAGACTACGATGTGCGCGTTCATACTCCATACAGCAGCTACGAAGATTTTGAATTCACGATCCCCGTGGGTACTACCGGCGACTGCTATGACCGTTTCCTCGTGCGTAACCAGGAAATGTGGCAGAGCCTCAGCATCATCGAACAGGCCTATAAGAAAGTACAATCTTTCAAAGGCACCGAGCATGATGTGTACCACGCCGATACTCCTGAATATTATCTGCCTCCTAAAGGCGATGTATATACGAAGATGGAAGCTTTGATCTACCACTTCAAAATTGTGATGGGTGAAGTAGCTATTCCGAAAGGTGAACTGTACGTTCCCGTGGAAGGTGGCAATGGCGAATTGGGTTACTACCTGATCAGCGACGGCGGCCGCACACCGTACAGGCTGCATTTCCGCAGGCCCTGCTTTATCTATTACCAGGCTTTTGAAGAGATCACGAAAGGATCAATGCTCAGCGACGCCATCATTGTATTGAGTTCTCTCAACCTGATCGCAGGGGAGATGGACGCATAAATCTTAGAAATTTTTATGGTACAGTTTTCAGATGATCAGTTAAAGAAGGTGCAGGAGATTGTTGCACGCTATCCGGACGGTAAACAAAAAAGCGCCCTGATCCCGGTATTGCACCTGGCACAGGAAACTTTCGGCGGATGGCTCAGTGCAGAGACCATGGATTATGTAGCATCGCTCCTGAAACTAGAACCCATTGAAGTATACGAAGTAGCTACCTTCTACTCCATGTACAACCTGAAACCCGTAGGACGTTACATTTTTGAAGTCTGCCAGACAGGGCCGTGCATGGTAAAAGGAAGTGACGATATAATCGATTATATCAAATCAACTCTGGGCATCGGTGTGGGTGAAACCACTGCCGATGGTATGTTCACACTCAAGACAGTTGAATGTCTTGGTGCCTGTGGTTACGCGCCTATGATGCAGCTGGGAAAACACTACCGCGAACATCTCACCAAAGAAAAAGTGGATGGGATCATTGCGGAGCTCAGGGCAAAGGCAGCCAACTGATCAGACACCAAAACCAGGTAATATGAAACGAACGCTTGTTTTGCTGGCACTTGCAGCGTTTATGATCACCATCGCCTGTAATGACCCGGGTAAGAAAGAACCAACAACCACGGACAATGCAGGTGATACCTCCGCCGTTAGTCAGCCGGTTGATATGCATAACGCAGCAAATTCGCTTGACCTGGCCGGAGAATATGAAGGGATCCTGCCCTGCGCAGATTGTGAAGGGATCAGGACCACGCTAGACCTTAACAAAGACTCGCTCTTTACATTGAAAGAAGAATACCTTGGAAAGAAAAATCCGGTGGTTTTCAACTCAAAAGGTAAATGGGTGATACATCAGAATACGATCACGCTGCAGTTCGAAAAGGAATTACAGGACCGCAGGGTGGAGTACAAAGCCGGTGAGAACAAACTCTGGCTCCTCGATCAGGAAGGTCGGGAGATCACGGGAACACTTGCCGGTAAGTACATCATGACGAAAAAACAGTAATCACAGATCGATGAGGCGGTCCACACCGGTTCATCTTTCTAACATTATCAATCAGATGGGACGCAAGTTATTATTAGAAAAAGCGCATGTCGAAGGCATTCGTACCTACGAGGTTTACCGCAGGGAAGGTGGCTACGCCAGTGTAGAAAAAGCACTGAAGACCATGTCGCCCGACCAGGTAACGGAAGAAGTGAAGAAGAGCGGACTGCGTGGCCGTGGCGGTGCAGGTTTTCCTGCCGGTATGAAATGGAGCTTCCTTGCCAAACCGGAAGGCGTGCCCCGCTATCTCGTTTGCAATGCGGATGAATCCGAGCCCGGCACTTTCAAAGACCGCTACCTGATGGAGTTCATTCCTCACCTCCTCATAGAAGGTCTCATCGTTGCATCTTATGCATTAGGTTCCGAAAGAACATATATCTATATCCGTGGTGAATATGCCTGGATCGTTGACATCCTGGAGCAGGCCATCGCCGAAGCCAATAAGGCCGGATTCCTGGGTACCAATATCCTGGGCACCGGTTTCAACTGCCAGATCTATGTTCAGCGTGGCGCCGGCGCTTATATCTGTGGTGAAGAAACCGCCCTCATCGAATCACTCGAAGGTAAGCGGGGTAATCCACGTATCAAACCTCCGTTCCCTGCCGTGAAAGGTCTCTGGGATTGCCCTACCGTGGTGAACAACGTGGAAACACTGGCAGCAGTGGTTCCCATCATCCAGATCGGTGGTGAGGAATACGCTAAGATCGGCGTAGGCAAAAGCACCGGCACCAAACTCATCTCCGCCTGCGGCAATATCAACAAGCCCGGCGTATATGAGATAGACATGACCATCTCAGTGGAAGAATTCATTTACAGCGACGAATACTGCGGAGGCATCCCCAACGGAAAAAGGCTGAAAGCCTGTATCCCCGGAGGTTCTTCCGTTCCCATCCTTCCTGCCAACCTGTTGCTGAAAACAGCAAAAGGGGAGCAGCGTATGATGAACTACGAAAGCCTCGCCGATGGCGGCTTTGCAACCGGTTCAATGATGGGATCAGGCGGATTCATTGTACTGGACGAAGACCAGTGCGTGGTTCGCAACACACTCACGCTCGCCCGTTTCTACCGTCATGAAAGCTGCGGGCAATGCAGCCCCTGCCGCGAAGGAACAGGCTGGATGGAGAAGATCCTGAAGAATATCGAGACCGGAAAGGGAAAGAAGAGCGATATCGACCTGCTCTGGGATATCCAGCGCAAGATCGAAGGCAATACCATCTGCCCGCTCGGTGATGCCGCTGCATGGCCCGTTGCCGCAGCCATCCGCCATTTCCGCGATGAATTTGAATGGCACGTGGACAACCCTGTAGAAAGCCAGCACAGGAATTTCGGTCTGGCCCATTATGCAGACCCACTGCCCGTACCAGTAACAGCGTAATAACAATCGAACCCGATTTATATGGCCGAGGAAAAGAAATTATTTAAGGTTACGATAGACAATATCACCATTGAAGTGGAGCCGGGCACCAGCATCCTGAATGCTGCGCGCATGATCGGAGGTGATGTTGCTCCACCTGCCATGTGCTACTATTCCAAACTGAAAGGCAGTGGTGGTAAATGCCGTACCTGCCTGGTTGAAGTAGCCGCAGGCTCTACTGCTGACCCACGCCCTATGCCCAAACTGGTAGCCAGCTGCCGTACCAACGTAATGGATGGTATGGTGGTGAAGAATATCACCAGCAACCGTGTGGTGGATGCACGCAATGGAGTGGTGGAGTTCCTGCTGATCAATCACCCGCTGGATTGCCCTATCTGCGATCAGGCCGGTGAATGCCACCTGCAGGATCTCGGCTATGATCATGGTAAGGAAGGTACACGCTACGAATTCAACCGCCGTACTTTCAAGAAACATGATCTCGGTCCTTATATTCAGCTGCACATGACGCGCTGCATCCTCTGCTACCGCTGCGTGTTCACTGCTGATCAACTCACCAACAAACGCGTGCACGGTGTACTCGACAGGGGAGACCATGCAGAGATCGCCACTTATATCGAGAAATCACTGGACAACGACTTCATCGGAAACGTGATCGATGTTTGTCCGGTTGGTGCGCTCACCGATAAAACATTCCGCTTCAAGAACCGTGTATGGTTCCTGAAACCTGTTGATGCTCATTGCGAGTGCAGCAAGTGTAAAGGAAAGGTTACCCTCTGGTACCGTGGTGAAGAAGTGTTCCGTGTAACTGCCCGCAAAGATCAGTGGGGTGAGGTGGAAGACTGGATCTGTAACGAATGCCGTTTTGAGAAAAAGAAAACATCTGACTGGACCATCGAAGGACCTACCCTGGTGAGCCGTCAGTCTGTGATCTCCCAGGGGCATTACCAGAACCTTACCGTTCCTAAAGAAACAATGCCTGAAGTGATGGGTGGCCGTCAGCCAAGACTGCTGATGGATATTCACGATGTAAGCGAAGTGAACAGACCTGATATAGACCTGAGCGCATTGCCCGGGCCTGCACATAGTACAGATTTTCCCAAGAAATCATAACCACATATAATGCAGATTACGTTGTTATCTTTCGATTGGTTTTTTCTTATTGAAAAGTTGGTGTTGATCATCGGCATTATATCCGTGTCCCTTGTAATAGCCATGTATGAAACATGGGCAGAGCGTAAAGTGGCAGCCTTCATGCAGGATCGTATCGGTCCTAACAGGGCGGGCCCCCTCGGTCTGTTTCAGCCGCTGGCTGATGGTATGAAGCTGTTCATGAAGGAAGAGATCATTCCCAACACATCCAACAGGATGCTCTTCATTCTCGGTCCCTGTCTGGCTATGCTTACAGCTATGATGACCTCAGCCGTAATTCCCTGGGGCGGAACCCTAGATTTCTTCGGAAGGTCTGTTCCTCTTCAGATCACAGATATCAATATCGGCATCCTCTACATCTTTGGCGTGGTGAGTATGGGTGTATATGGTATCATGATCGGAGGCTGGGCATCCAACAATAAATTCTCTCTCCTCGCTGCATTGCGCGGAGCAAGCCAGGTGATCAGTTACGAGCTGCCCATGGGCCTTTCCCTGATCGCATTGCTGATGCTTA